>CAIYZX010000265.1 GCA_903930745.1 uncultured Chloroflexota bacterium
ACGTCTCCTTCGAGGCGCGGCCGGGCGAGCTCGTGGCCATCGTTGGCCCGTCCGGCGCCGGCAAGACCACCACCACCTACCTGATCCCCCGCCTCTACGACGTGGAGTCCGGCCGCGTCACCGTGGACGGGCATGACGTCCGCGCGGTGCAGCTGGCCTCGCTGGGCCGCCTGGTTGGGTTCGTGACCCAGGAGACGTACCTGTTCCACGCCACCATCCGCGAGAACCTGCTGTTCGCGAAGCCGGACGCCACGGACGCGGAGCTGGAGTCGGCCACACGGGCGGCGGCGATCTGGGAGCGCATCGGCGAGCTGCCGGATGGCCTGGACACGGTGGTGGGCGAACGCGGCTACAAGCTCTCCGGCGGCGAGAAGCAGCGGATCGCCATCGCGCGCGTGCTCCTGAAGGACCCTCGGATCCTGATCCTGGACGAGGCAACCTCGTCGCTGGACACGGTCTCCGAGCGGCTGATCCAGGCGGCGCTCGCGCGGCTGACGGAGGGACGGACCACGATCGCCATCGCGCACCGGCTCTCCACGATCCTGCGGGCGGACCGGATCCTGGTCTTCGAGCGTGGCCGGATCGCGGAACGGGGCACGCACCGCGAGCTCCTCGAGGCGGGCGGCCTGTACGCGCGGCTCTACCACGAGCAGTTCGAGGCGGAGGCCGCGCACCTGGCGGAGCTGGGCGCCCGGTAGGTTCGTCCCCGGCGGGGTGTCGCGTGCCGGTCGACGAAACCCGCGCTCGCGGCACGAAGGGGCGCCTATGCGGTCCTTATGCGGTCCGCGAGGCGTCCCCAGCGGGCGAATTGGCGCACCCGCGACGTGGTTCCGGCCCAATTCGCGGCCCTGGAGCGCCGTTTGCCCGATACTGGCGCCGTTCCGGGGCCCCGGCTGCGGATTTCGTCGCCTACCAATCGACGGCTTCGGCTGTTGCAGAAATCGCTTGTATGGATATGCAGCCATGGTGTATAGTCATCCAGTGACCTTGATCCGCCCGACTCTCAACCCGTCGGACCTGCCGCCTGTGAGCGGCCGAGCGCGCCAGTGAGCGCGGGGACGAACGGGGCGACGGTCGCGGCGGACCGGGGCGCCAGGGCCCTCGCGGGCGGCGGCAGGGTCAAGGTCGCCATCGTTGGCGCCACCGGCTACGTGGGCAGCGAGCTCATCCGCCTCCTCTCCCTCCACCCGCACGTGACCATCCACGGCCTGGTTGGGCGTGAGCGCAAGGGTGACCCGGTCGCGCACATCCACCCGCACCTCGCCACCAAGGACCTGGAAGTCTGGGACCACGTCCCGGATGACGCGGAGGCCGTCTTCCTGGCCCTCCCCCACGGCACCGTGGCCGTGCGCGCGCAGGAGTTCCTGGACAACCACCAGACGATCATCGACCTGGGTCCGGACTTCCGCTTCCGCGACGCCGCGGACTACCCGGTCTGGTACCACTTCGACCATCCCCGGCCCGAGCTCCTCGCAGACGCCGTGTACGGCCTCCCGGAGCTCCACCGCGCGGAGCTGGCCCAGATGGGCCGCAAGCCCGGCGCCATCATCGGTTCGCCCGGCTGCTACGCCACCACCACCATCCTCTCGCTGGCCCCGCTCGCCCGGGCAGGGCTGATCGCCGACGTCGTGGTGGACGCGAAGTCCGGCGTGTCCGGCGCGGGCCGTGATCCCAAGGCGGACCTCCACTTCGGCGAGGTCAACGAGAGCGTCAAGGCGTACGGCGTCTTCACGCACCGGCACATCGGCGAGATCGAGCAGGAGCTCCTGGGCCAGGCGCCCTCGCGTGAGGCCAACCCGGGCGTCCCGGGCATCGACTTCCTCCCCCAC
>CAIYZX010000266.1 GCA_903930745.1 uncultured Chloroflexota bacterium
GTACCGCGGCGACACGCTGATCATCGCCACCGGAGCGTCCGCCCTCTGGCTGAACCTTGAGTCCGAGCAGCGGCTGCGCGGCCGCGGCGTCTCGGCCTGCGCCACCTGCGACGGGTTCTTCTTCCGCGAGAAGGAGATCGCGGTGGTGGGCGGCGGCGACTCCGCGATGGAGGAGGCCAACTACCTCACGCGCTTCGCGTCCAAGGTCCACCTGCTCCACCGGCGTGACGCGTTCCGGGCGTCCAAGATCATGATCGACCGGACGTACAACAACCCCAAGATCAGCGTGCACACGAACGTGACCATCGACGAGGTCCTGGGCGACGCGTCCGTCACCGGCCTGCGCCTGCGCGACGTGCAGAGCGGCGAGGCGTCCGAGCTGCCGCTGCAGGGCCTCTTCATCGCCATCGGCCACAAGCCCAACACGGACATCTTCCGCGACTGGCTGGACACGGACGAGAAGGGCTATCTCGTGGCGCACCAGCACACGGCCAGCCGGATCGACGGCGTCTTCATCGCGGGTGACGTGGACGACCACCGCTACCGCCAGGCCATCACCGCGGCCGGCGAAGGCGCGCGGGCGGCGATCGACGCCGAGCGCTGGCTGGAGGATCACGCCGGCGAGGCGGTGGCCGAGGGCGCCGGGGCCACGTCCGCGTGACCTTCCGTGGCGGCGGCGTCAGGGCCCTCGCCCGGTCCGGTGGCGGCACGACGGGTGGCAGCGGCGGGCGGATGATGGCGCCCCGCAACGACTTCACGCCGGTTCCGCGGGAGCGCCGCGCGCGCACCACGCGCCGCATCCTCGCGTTCTTCGGCCCGTACCGGCTCCAGGTCATGGTGGTCCTCGCGGCGATCCTGGCCACCAGCCTCATCGGCCTCGTCAACCCGTACCTGTTGAAGCTGCTGATCGACGACGTCATCGTTGGCCACCGTTTCGAGCTGCTGAACCTGTACGTCGCGCTGATGGTCGTGCTGCCGGTGGGGACGGGCCTGCTGGGCGTGGGGCAGTCGTACCTCAACAACGCCATCGGCCAGAGCGTGATGCAGGACCTGCGGAACGCGCTCTATGCCCACCTCCAGCGGATGCCGCTGCGGTTCTTCACCGCCACGCGGACCGGCGAGATCCAGAGCCGCCTGGCGAACGACGTGGGCGGCGTGCAGGCGGTGGTCACGGACACGGCGTCGTCCATCACGTCCAACGTGGCGGTGGCGCTCTCCACGATGGTGGCGATGGTGCTCATCGACTGGCGCCTGACGCTGCTCTCGCTGGGCGTGCTGCCGTTCTTCCTCTACCTCACGTACCGCGTGGGCAAGGTGCGCCGCGAGGTCTCCACGGAGACGCAGAAGCGGCTGGCCGAGATGAGTGCGGTCACGGAGGAGACGCTGTCCGTCTCCGGGATCCTGCTGGGCAAGACGTTCGGGGCACAGGACCGGTCCGTGGCGCGCTTCAAGTCGCTCAACCGCGCGCTGGCGCTGCTGCAGATCCGCCAGGCGATGGTGGGGCGCTGGTTCTTCGCGATCATCGGGACGGTCTTCTCCATCCTGCCGGCGTTCGTCTACTGGCTGGCGGGGATGCTGGCGGCGAACGGTGACCCGTCCGCGCCCACCGCCGGCGACATCGTGGCGTTCACCACGCTGCAAAGCCGGCTCTTCTTCCCGATGGGCCAGCTGCTCAACGTGCAGGTGGAGATCCAGGGGTCGCTCGCGCTGTTCGACCGGATCTTCGAGTACCTGGACCTTGACCCGGAGATCACGGACGCGCCCGGGGCGGTGGCCCTGGATGCCGCGACCGCCAAGGGCGCGGTGACGTTCGAGAACGTGACGTTCCACTACCCGGCGGAGCCGGCGCCTGCGGTGGCCGCGGAGACCAGGGAGGCTGACGGGGACGCTGCGGCTGCCGATGCCGATGCCGATGCCGGGGCGACCGGGGCCGATGCCGGGGCGGCGCCCGCGGAGCCGCCGGTCCCGTTCGGGCTGGACGACGTCTCCTTCGAGGCGCGGCCGGGCGAGCTCGTGGCCATCGTTGGCCCGTCCGGCGCCGGCAAGACCACCACCACGTACCTGATCCCCCGCCTCTACGACGTGGAGTCCGGCCGCGTCACCGTGGACGGACATGACGTCCGCGCGGTGCAGCTGGCCTCGCTGGGCCGCCTGGTGGGGTTCGTGACCCAGGAGACGTACCTGTTCCACGCCAGCATCCGCGAGAACCTGCTGTTCGCGAAGCCGGACGCCACGGACGCCGAGCTGGAGTCGGCCACGCGGGCGGCGGCGATCTGGGAGCGGATCGGCGAGCTGCCGGACGGCCTGGACACGGTGGTGGGCGAGCGCGGCTACAAGCTCTCCGGTGGCGAGAAGCAGCGGATCGCGATCGCGCGCGTGCTCCTGAAGGACCCGCGGATCCTGATCCTGGACGAGGCCACCTCGTCCCTGGACACGGTCTCGGAGCGGCTGATCCAGGCGGCGCTGGCGCGCCTCACGGAGGGGCGGACCACGATCGCGATCGCGCACCGGCTCTCCACGATCCTGCGGGCGGACCGGATCCTCGTCTTCGAGCGTGGCCGGATCGCGGAACGGGGCACACACCGCGAGCTCCTCGAGGCGGGCGGCCTCTACGCGCGGCTGTACCACGAGCAGTTCGAGGCTGAGGCCGCGCACCTGGCGGAGCTGGGCGCCCGGTAGGTCCGTTCCCCGCAGGGTGTCGCCTGGCAGTCGATGAAACCCGCACTCGCGGCACGCGCGGGCGCCTATACGGTCCATATGCGGTCCGCGGGGCCTCCCCGGCGGGCGAAACAGCGCCCCCGCGACGTGGTTCCGGCCCAGATCGCGGCCCTGGAGCGCCGTCTGCCCGATACTGGCGCCGTTCCGGGGCTTCGGCTGCGGATTTCGTCGACTGCCAGGTGACAGCCACGGCTGCCGCAGAAATTGCTTGTATGGATATGCAGGAATGGTGTATAGTCATCCAGTGACCTTGATCCGCCCGACTCTCAACCCGTCGGACCTGCCGCCCGTGAGCGGCCGAGCGCGCCAGTGAGCGCGGGGACGAACGGGGCGACGGTCGCGGCGGACCGGGGCTCCAGGGCCCTCGCGGGCGGCGGCAGGGTCAAGGTCGCCATCGTTGGCGCCACCGGCTACGTGGGCAGCGAGCTCATCCGCCTCCTCTCCCTCCACCCGCACGTGGACATCCACGGCCTGGTTGGGCGCGAGCGCAAGGGCGACCCGGTCGCGCACATCCACCCGCATCTCGCCACCAAGGACCTGGCAGTCTGGGACCACGTACCGGACGACGCGGAGGCCGTCTTCCTGGCCCTCCCCCACGGCACCGTGGCCGTGCGCGCGCAGGAGTTCCTGGAGCGGAACCAGACGATCATCGACCTGGGTCCGGACTTCCGCTTCCGCGATGCCGCCGACTACCCGGCCTGGTACCACTTCGACCATCCCCGGCCCGAGCTCCTCGCGGACGCCGTGTACGGCCTCCCGGAGCTCCACCGCGCGGAGCTCGCGGAGATGGGCCGCAAGCCCGGCGCCATCATCGGCTCGCCCGGCTGCTACGCCACCACCACCATCCTCTCGCTGGCCCCGCTCGCCCGGGCAGGGCTGATCGCCGACGTGGTGGTGGACGCCAAGTCCGGCGTGTCCGGCGCAGGCCGTGACCCCAAGGCGGACCTCCATTTCGGCGAGGTCAACGAGAGCGTCAAGGCGTACGGCGTCTTCACGCACCGGCACATCGGCGAGATCGAGCAGGAGCTCCTGGGCCAGGCGCCCTCGCGTGAGGCCAACCCGGGCGTCCCGGGCATCGACTTCCTCCCCCAC
>CAIYZX010000267.1 GCA_903930745.1 uncultured Chloroflexota bacterium
AGTAGGAGCGCACGACCGTGCCCGCGACCGACTCCTCGACGATCGCGTCCCCCTGGTAGCGGAGGTCCCGGGTGCGGGTGAGGACGCCCGCGGTGTACTCCCGCAGCTGCGTCCGGTGGCCGGCCGCGTCGTAGGCCATCTCGAGGCGGTCGCCGGTGGCGGTCTCGGTGGCCGTGGTGAGCCGGCCCTCGGCGTCGTACTCGTAGGTCCAGCCCGCGAGCGCCGTGGTCTGGCCTGCGCTGTCGTGGTCCACCGTGCCGCAGCCGGTGCAGGCGGTGAGTTGGCCGGCGCCGTCGTAGGTGGCGGTGGTGCCGGGGGCGGTGAGCCGGTTGCCGGCGTCGTCGTACGTGTACGTCTCGTCGCCGGTGGTGGTGGTGCAGGCTGACCCGGTGTTGCGGGCCCGCAGGCGGTTGAGGCCGTCGTGGCAGTAGCGGCGGTCCGAGCTGGTCGCGCCGTTGCTCTCGACAACCTGGGTGCGGTTGTCGCTGTCGTCGTAGGCGTAGGTGTCCGACCCCACGGCGACCGTGCTGCTGCACGAGTGCCCGGTGCTGATCGTGCACACCTGGTGGGTGACCCCCGTCAGGCGGTGGCGGCTGTCGTACTCGTAGAGGGTCTGGAACTCCTTGCCCGCGGCCGTCGGCACGTAGAACGCCTTGGGCAGGTAGTTGTGGTCCGGGTTGTACTCGGTGGTGGTGCTCGTCGCGCCGTCCGCAAGGGAGAGCCGGTTGTTCCGGGCATCGTAGGTGGTGGTGCTCCGGACGGCGGGAGCGGGCGTGATCGCCTGCCCGACCGGGAGGCACAGGACCCCGGCGCCCGGGTCGCCGGACCAGGTGCAGCGGTCGGCCGGGTTGCCTGCCGCGTCGTAGGCGGTCTTGGTGACCGAGCCGTCCGGCCGTGTCTCGGCAACGAGCTCGTCGAGCGGGCTGAAGGTGGAGGTCGTGGTGGCGGTGACACCTGCCGTGCGGGTTGCAGCGGTCAGGATCCTGCCTGCCCCATCGATCGTGGCGTCCATCGTCCGGTCACCGGTGCCGGTGCCCGCGGTCACCTCGCTGCGGGTGCGGCGGCCCAGGCCGTCGTACGTGCTGGTGACGGTCCGGGTGTCGGTGCCGTTGGCGCACGTACCGCCGGCGAGACCCGACGTCTCGGTGAGCGCGAGGTCCCGGTGGTCGAAGGTCCGGGTCGTGCACGCGAACTCGTCGTCGGTCCGAAGGGTCCGGCCGCCGAGGTCGTAGGCATAGGTGGTCGCCTGGAGACCGCCGACGGTCTCAACGGCGGTTCGGCCCAGGTCGTCGTACAGGGTGACCGTGACGCTGCCGGGCGGGATGATCCCGTCGCCGGGGACGACGTCGCCGCCCTCGGTGACCGTCTCCGGGCGCCCCAGCTCGTCGTACGTCGTGACCGTGGCGCCGAGGTGGGCGGCGTCCGCCACCTGGCGGCGGTCCGCCGTGGTGAGCGGGCGGCCCGAGGCGTCGTACGTGCCCGCCGAGACGACGGCGGCGCCGGCCCCGCCATCCCCGTCGACATCCTCGAAGGTCCGGGTCGGGTGCCCCGTCCGGTCGGACTCGGTCGCGGTCACGACGCCGCCGAAGTCGACGGCCTCGCGCACATTGCCCAGCTCGTCAAAGATTGTTGTCGCCGTCTCCTGGCCGATCACGACACCGGGGGTCGTGGGCGTCGCTTCGGTGCGCTGCCGGCCGAGCGCATCGAACGTCGCCCGGCCCGTGAAGTCGTCGGGCCCGAGGCTCGTGCCCCGCGCGGCCTCCACCGCGCGCCGCGGGTCGGCCGTCGAGACACGGTTGCCCGCGGTGTCATAGCCATATGTCGTGGTGAGGTCGGTGCGGGCGCCGTCCGCGCTCGGGGTGACATCGCTGCCGGGGCTCGTGACCGTGCCGTCGGTGTAGTTGCGGATCTCGGACGTCTGGTTGCCGTACGTGTCGTACGTCCAGCCCGTGGCGGCCTGGTCGATCGGGGTGGGGTCACCGGCCCGGTAGTTGGCCCGGGTCTCGCGGGTGCGCTGGCCGTAGGCGTCGTACTGGTAGCTGGTGGTGACGTCCTCGACGTTGCCGCTGGCGCCGCCCGCCGTCCCGTCGGTGAAGTTCTCGATGCGCTTGAGGAGGCTGGGGCCCGTGCCCGAGAGGGTGCACGAGGCGTCGTAGCAGTAGCGGGTGACGGTGCGCCCGGTGGTGGAGCCGTCGAGGGCCGTGATCGTCTGGGTGACGTCGTTGTTGGCGTTGTAGGTGTGGTCGGTGGTCCGGTGGGTGGACGCCGTCAGCGGCTCGGTGACCCGGGCGATGAGGCCCATCGAGCTCGCCACGTACGTGTACGAGGTTGTCCGGTCCTCGTCGGGCATCGCGTCCGACGGGGTCCCGTCCACCCGGTTCTCGGTGACCGAGGCGGGCTCGACCGGGTAGGTGGTGTCGTAGACGGTGCGCTCCTCGATCCACGTCGCGGTGCCCAGCAGGCGCCTGACGGACGTGATCCGGCCCAGCGTGTCGGTGGGCGAGGCAAGGGTGTACCGGGTGGTCGAGGCGGGGGTCCCGGGGCGCACCACCTCGGTGGCGCCCACGGCCGGGTGGGTGAACAGGGTCTGGCCGCCCTCGGCGTCGGTCACGCTCGTGACGTCGGCCCCCGCGTAGGCGATGGTCGTGGTCACCGCATCGTTGGTGGCCGGGCTGTGGGTGGCCGCCCCCAGGACACCCGAGGTGAGCGTGGTGTAGGTCTGGGTCTTCGCGATCGCGGTGACGCGGCCATTCCCGTAGGACAGGCAGGTGACGTGGCTGCCACCCGTGGGGCAGGACCCGGTCGTGTTCAGCGGATCGGCCCAGCCGGCGAGGTTGGCGCCCGCGTCGTAGAAGAGGCGCGTGACCCGGCGGCTGCCGGTGGCGGTCGGCTGGACGATGCCGCCCGAGACGTACACCCAGTCGGTGATGGAGGTCACGTGGCCCTGGCTGTAGGCGAGGACCACCGACCGGCCCCCGGCCGCGTCGACGACCGAGACCTGGTCGGCCACGGTGCGGTCGAGGGTCACCCCGTTGCCGAGGCGGTCGCGCTCCTCGGCGAGCAGGCCACCGGAGGTGAAGACGTCGTAGGCGCCGTCGCGGTACGTGAGCCGGAAGCCCGACCCCTGCTGGGCAAGGGTCGCGTACACGGTGGCGGGTCGCGTGTACGAGGACGTCGCCTGGGACCAGGTGAACGTGTGGCGGCTGCCGTCACCGTCGGTGAACGTGATGTCCGAGCCCCAGGCCGGACTCAGCAGGCGGCGGTCGAGGTTGGTCCGCCAGCCGGGCCCGAAGCCCGTGTCGGTGGCGTCCTGGCTGTTGTAGGCGAGGGTGATGCCGAGCGAGCCGCCCCGGATCGGCAGCGCGAGGACCGGGTGGCGCAGGACCACGTTGCCCGAGCCGACGCTCACCGCGAGGCTGTCGCCGGCACCGAGGTCCCACGACTCGGTGCGCAGGTGGCCCTGCAGGCCGAGCACGCCGCCCGTGTCGGTGCGGATGGTGCCCGAGGCCTCGGCGGCCGCGTTGCCGTTGAGGTCCGTCGCGCTGAAGATCCACCGGTAGCAGGCGCCCATCGACAGGCTCTGGCCCACCAGCTGCGCGGTGGTGGCGGTGCCGGTGACGGGGGCTCCGTCGCCGGTCCAGCCGGTGCCGCAGGCCGTGCCGGACCAGGCGGTCGTCTGGCGCTGGAGGCTCCAGCCGGAGGGACCGATGCCGGCCACGTTGTCGGACGGGGTGAAGGCGACGGTGTAGGAGGCGGACGGCACGACGGCCGGCCCGCCGGCGGCGGGTGCCGTGAAGCCGGCCTGCGGTGGCGTGGCGTCGTACGTGACGGTCTGGCTGGTCCCGGTGGCGTCGTACACCGGCGCGTCGCAGTTGTTGCCGGGCCGGTTGTCGCCGGCGCTGCCGAAGTCGACCGCGCCCGATCCCTCGCCGCCCTTGGGGACGTAGCTGCCGTAGTAGGGGGTGGTCGCGCAGTCCGCGTGGGCGAAGCTGAAGTCGCCCTCCGTGTTGTGGCCGGCGTCGGGCTGGTAGACGCGCTCCGCGCTGAGACCGTTGGTCATGTGCTGCCCGGTGTCGGTCGCCGGGCAGGTCCCGGTGTCGTTCGCCTTGAGGTAGTCGGTGGAGCCAACCGCCCAGTCACAGGCGACGCCCGTGCTGTTGATGATCGTGCCCCACTGGAGCTTGCCCCTGGTCGCGGTGGTGTTCCAGGCGAGGCCGCTGTACCGCCGGTACAGGGTGCAGCCCCATCCGGCCACAACGTTGCCGATCCAGCCGTAGACCGTCGCGCTCGTGATCCGGCCCGCCGTGGAGGGCGTCCCCGAGTCCACGAGCTGCTGGGTCAGCTTGCCCGTGAGGTTCGGGCTGTTGGCGCAGTAGGCGGCCTGCACGGCCGCGGGGCCGAGGCCGAACGGGAGCACGGGGCCGAGGGGGTCGCCGCCGCCGGCGGGGCCGGTGGGGCGGGCGACCGGGGCGGCCTCGAGACCGAGACCGGTGACCGTGAGCGCGACCGCGAGCAGGACCACCCGCAGGCGGGGCAGGACGGCGGGGCGGCTCACCGCGTGGCCTCCGGGGTCGCGGTGGGGCCGGCGTCGGGCGCAGCGGGCGGGGGCGCGGTCGGGGCGGGGGCCGGGATCGCGCCCGGGGAGGCGTAGTCGAACGTGATGGTCGCGGTGACCAGCAGATCGGCATCGGCCATCCTGGTGTTGCGCATGACCGCGGCCAGCTGGGCGAGCCGTCCCTGGTCGTCGAAGACGAACGAGATGGGCTGCACGAGGACCGTGAAGGGCGCGGCGTCCGACGCCATGAGCCCGGGGGCGTCGGCGACCGAGCCCGTGGCGGTCACCGTGGGCAGCGCCCTGCCCCCGAGCACCGTGGCGGCTGCGGTGGCGGGCCGCTGGGCGTGGGCCAGAAGTCCCGGCAGGAGCGCCACGGTCCGCGGGTCGAGCCCGATCCCGGGCAGCAGCTCGACCGGCACGGCGTACCACCCCTCCCCGTCGTTGCGCCAGGAGGTGCCGCCCGTGACCAGGGCCGCGAGGGTGGGCTCGAGGGCGGCGATCTCCACCGGTCCCTCGGGGGCGATGTCGCCGCCGTACATCTGGAGCAGGAGGTCGCCGCCGCGGACGGTGCCCGTGGCGGCGCTGCCGCCGAGGTAGAGGGAGTCAACGGTGCCGGCGACCGTGTACGGGTCGGACGGGTCGGGAACCTCGATCCCGGGCCCGCCGGGTCTCGCGTACAGGGTGGAGCGTGAGACCACGGTGAACCCGAAGCCCCGGGCGATGGCGGTGGCCATGGCGGCGGCGCCGTTGTCCAGCTGGGTCCGGGCAGACGAGGCGCCGGCGACCGCGACCGGCGGCTCGCCGAAGACCCGCGGCAGTGCCGGGCGGCCGAGCAGCAGGCCCGCCACGAGGACCAGCGGCAACAGGAGCGCCACCGGGCGCACCGTGCCGATGCCGCCGTGCTCACCCTGGGTCCTGCTGGACACCCGGGCGTGGACCCGGGTCAGCATCGGCATCCGCCCGCTGTTGGCCATCTCTTCCCTCCGCGAGACGACGCGGGGCGACCATCGTCCATCGCGTCAACTTCGGCCGGGTCACGGGCGACGGGGTCGCGGGTGTGCTGCCGGTCTCCACCAACCGTATGGACTGCTGGTCCCGGTGGATAGGTGGGAGAACCCTTGGATTACCGCGGGCTACGTACCGGCGCACCGGGGCCGGGATTGGGCCGTGCGGGCAGGTCTTGGACGACGCTGCGGGTGTTGACTAAGGCGTGATGACTAAGTCATAGTCGGCCCATGCTGACCGTCAACGTCCACGAAGCCAAGACCCACCTCTCGCGCCTGCTGGAGCGGGTGGAGGGCGGTGAAGTTGTCACCATTGCGCGCGCCGGCAAGCCGATTGCCTTCCTGACGCCGGTGTCGCAGCCTGAGCGGCGGCTTCCGGGCAGTGACCGCGTCCTCATGAGCGAGGACTTCGATGCGCCGCTGGAGGACTTCGCCGAGTACTCGGCGGGCGATGATCCGGAGGGCGACGAGTGACCCGCGTGATCCTGGACACCCAGGCGTTCCTGTGGTGGGTGTCAGGCTCGGATCGGCTGACCCCGCGAGCCGCGGAGGTCATTGGTGACCGGGCCGTCACGGTGCTGGTGAGCGCCGCGAGCACGTGGGAGATCGGCATCAAGGTGGCCCTCGGGAAGCTGCAGCTGCAGGGCATCCCCGCCGAGTACGTGCCGTCCAGGATCCGGCGTCACGGCTTCCAGGAGCTGCCGATCGATGTGCCGCACACGCTGGCGGCCGCCACGCTGCCCCGCCACCACGGGGACCCGTTCGATCGCCTGCTGGTCGCCCAGAGCCGGCTGGAGGACGCCCCACTGATCACGGCGAACCCGTTGCTGCGCCTCTATGACGTGGACGTCATCTGGTGAGCAGGGACCTAGGGCGTATGGAGCAGGCCGAGCAGATCCTCATCGCGCGCACCGGGGTGCCCGTGATGCTGCTCGCCGGGGTGGAGTCGGAGACCCGCCTGGCGGCGCGGCCACTGGGGATCGACAGGGGCCGGGTGAAGATCCACGAGAGCCTTGACGATCCACTGGTGGAGCCGGGGCTGGACGAGGATCCGGACGATCCGCTGACCCGAGAATGAGCGTGCTGGTCCACCGCCAACCGATGGACGCTGAGCCGCTGGTCGCGCAGGCGATGGCCGAACGTGTTCCACTGGTGACCACAGACCGCCGCATCCAGCAGTACGACGTGGAGACCATCTGGTGACGACCGCCAAGCCGCCCAAGCCCGCGGCCAAGAAGAAGCCCGCGCGCAAGCCGGCGGATCCCAACCGGGCCTGGGCGCAGTACCTCAAGCGGTATCG
>CAIYZX010000268.1 GCA_903930745.1 uncultured Chloroflexota bacterium
GCGGCGCGTCCGGCGGCGCGGATCAGCTCCAGCGCGGGACGGACCTGGCGCTCCTCCACCTCCACGTGAAGGCTGACGGACTCACAGCCCGCCTCCACGAACATGGGCCCCCAGCGGAGCGGGTCCGTGATCATCAGGTGGGCGTCGAACGGGAGCGTGGTGACCCGCCGGATCGCCTCCACGGTCTTCCAGCCGAACGTGAGGTTCGGCACGAAGTGGCCGTCCATGATGTCCACGTGGATCCGGTCCACGCCTGCGTTCTCGGCCCTCCGGATCTCGTCGCCGAGGCGCGCGAGGTCGCAGTCCAGGATGCTCGCGGCGACCAGCGCCTGGCTGGGACGACGATCCGTCACGGTGCCTTCTCCCCCACCCCTGCCGGGGCCGGCTCCTCGCTCCGCTCGCCGCGCAGGGCGGCGGCGCTCTGGGCCTCCAGGCGCTCGCGGCGCCGCTGGACGACGATGGGGGCCGGGCGCCCGGCGGCCTCTGCGGCGAGCTGCCCGCACGCGGCGCCGATCTCCGTGCCCCGGTTCTGGCGGATGGTGGCGGTGACGCCGGCGGCGCCCAGGCGGGCGGCGAACCGGACCACCTGCGGGATGGGCGTGCCGGTCCACGGCGTGTGCGCCACCTGGTTCATCGGGATCAGGTTCACGTGCGCCAGCTCACCGCGGAGCAGGTCGGCCATCGCATCGGCATCGGCGTCCGTGTCGTTGATGCCCGCGATCATCGTGGCCTCGTAGGTCACGCGGCGCCCGGTGGCCTGGGTGTGGGCGCGGGCCGCTGCCACCACCTCCTCCACGGGCCAGCGGCGGTTGAGCGGCACCAGCACGTCGCGCAGCGGGTTGCGGGCGGCGTGGAGGCTGATCGCCAGGCCGAACTGCGGTCCCAGTGCGGTCAGGCGCTCGATCCCCGGCACCACGCCCGACGTGCTCACGGTGATGTGGCGGGCGCCGAGGCCGAAGCGGGTGGGGTCGTTGAGGATCCCGATGGACTCCAGCACGCGGTCCAGGTTGAGCAGCGGCTCCCCCATCCCCATGAAGACGATGTTCGTGAGGTGCTTCCCGTCCACCGCGAGCCTGCGGGCGGCGTGGCGGACCTGGTCCACGATCTCGGCCGTCTCGAGGTCCCGCTCCATCCCCAGCTCGCCCGTGGCGCAGAAGGGGCAGCCCACGGCACAGCCCGCCTGGGAGCTGATGCAGAGCGTGTGGCGCTCGCGGGCGTCGTCGCGGGCCGGATAGTGCATGAGCACGCTCTCGATGACAAGACCGTCCGAGAGCCGGTGGATCGCCTTCTCCGTGAGGCCGCCGTCCGTGACGCGGACCTCCGTCTCGGTCATCGTGTCGAAGCGGAACGCCTCGTCCAGCGCGGCGCGGAGGTCGCCGGGGAGGGTGCGCACGTCGTCGAAGCCCGTGGCCTTGTGGCCCCACGCGGCATCCGCGACCTGGCGGGCCCGGTACGCGGGCTGGCCCTGGGCGACGAGCCAGGCCTTGAGCTCGTCCGTGGTGACGGCCGAGATGCCGGGGCGCGGGTCGCGCGGCGCGGAGGCGGAAGGTGCGGGCCGAAGGCCGAACGGCTGGACGGCCGGGGCCGGCGTGGGCGTGGGCGTGGTGTCCGGGGTCTCGCTGGTCATCGGGGCGATTCTCGCACGGCCCTACGGAGCGCGACGGCCGCGCAGCCAGTCCGCGCCCGGCATGGGGCGGCGGCCGGGCGGCGTGACGGTGTCCAGCACGAGACGGCCA
>CAIYZX010000269.1 GCA_903930745.1 uncultured Chloroflexota bacterium
CCTGGCCGATCTCCTCCTCGGAGATCGTGAACGCGGGCGAGAACTGCAGCGCCACGCCGCGGATCGCCCGGGTCAGCACGCCGTGCCGGCGGGCGGCGGCCACCACGGCCTCCACCACGCCCGGGTTCGCGGCCCGCGCCTCGGCAGAGAGCTCCACGGCGCCGGTCAGGCCCACGGTCCGCACCTCCGAGACGAGCGGCGCGGAGGCCAGGCGCCCAAGCACCCGTTCCACCACCGGCTCCATCGAGCGCACCCGCGCCACGAGGTCCTCGCGCTCCAGCACGTCCAGGGTGGCGAGGCCTGCGGCGCACGCGGTGGCGTGCCCGCTGTACGTGTACCCGTGGCGGAAGATGGCGCCCGGCACCGGCTCGTCCCAGAACGGCGCGCGCACGCGCGGACCGGCGATGACGCCGCCCAGCGGCACGTACCCGGACGTCACGCACTTGGCGAAGGTGATCAGGTCGGGCTCGATGCCGTAGCGCGTGGAGCCCCAGAGCTCGCCGGTGCGGCCGAAGCCCGTGATCACCTCGTCCGCCACGAGCAGCACGTCGAACTGGCGGCAGAGCTGCTGCAGCCCCTCGAAGTAGCCGGGATCCGGGGGGATCACGCCGCCGGCGCCGATGACCGGCTCCGTGAAGAACGCGGCGATCTCCGGCGCGCGAGCGGCGAAGAGCGACTCCACCGCGTCGAGGTCGTTGTGCCCCACGTGGACGATGTCGCCCACCAGCTCGCCGTAGCCCGCCTTGTTCAGCGGGATGCCGGCGAGGGACGTGCCGTACGCCGCCATGCCGTGGTAGCTGTGCTCGCGGCTGACGATGACCTTCTTCTCCGGCCGCCCCATCACGTCCCAGTAGCGGCGGACCAGCTTGGCGGCCGTGTCCACGGACTCGGACCCGCCGCTCGTGAAGAAGACGGCCGCGTCACGCACCGGGGCGGACGCCGCGATCCGGGCGGCCAGCTGGACCGTGGGCTCCGTGGTGTACGCACCGAACGACGAGTACGCGGCGAGGCGCGTCATCTGCTCCGCGGCGGCGTTCGCGATCTCCGAGCGCCCGAAGCCCAGGCTCATGTACCAGAGCGCGGCCGTGGCATCGAGATACCTGCGGCCCGCCGTGTCCTCGATCCAGCAGCCCTGGCCGGAGCGGAAGACCACCTCGTTGTCCTTGACCCCGTGCATGTCGGCAAAGCCGTGCCAGTAGCTGGTCGTCATCGAGGATTCTCCTGGGGGTGGTGCGGTGGGCGGGGTGGTTGGGTGGATCAGGCTGGATCGGCGAAGCGTGGCATGACCTCGAGCGCCTTCGGGTCCAGGCCCGCGGCGATCGCGTCCTTGAGCGGCATCGTGGCGAACGAGGCGGCGCGCGCGAGCTCCGCGAGCGCCGCGGATGCCTCCGCGGGCGTGAGCGCGGCCATCGGCGAGGCATTGGCAAGCCCGATCCGGTCCAGCCCTCGCCCGTTCGCGGAGGCGGCGTACTGGGCGGCCCAGACGAGGACTGGCGCCTGGTCGACGCCCATCCGGCCCGGCACGGCCACCAGGGCGGCGCAGACGATCCCGCGCTCCCCGGGCGCCTTTCGGACCAGGTACCAGTTGTCCGGCCCGGCGACCAGGTCGAAGAGGTGCGAGCGATACGGCGCGCCGAAGATCGTCTCCGGGCCCGCGGCGTGAGCGGAGCCACCGGTGATGGACAGCATCGCGTGCAGCTCCGGCGCGTCCGCGAGCAGGCGCCGGTGAGCGCGCACGAAGCCTGCCCGCATCTTCACGTTCTCGCCGATGGAGACGGCCGCGGGCTCGTCCACGACCACCACCGGGCACCCGGCCTCCGCCAGCAGTCGCAGCTCGGCCGCGAGCACCTCGGCGTGCGCATAGGCCTGGCCGGACAGCACGCCAAGGTCGCCCCACGCGCCCACCTCGCGAAGCGCCAGCGTCCAGGGCCCCGTCAGCGCCTGCGCAACCGGCTGGGTTGTCAGCGCCGCGGCGGCTCGCCATGAGCAGAGCAGGAGCCCGTCCGGCCCGGTGTCGCCACGGACGGCCGCTGCGAGCAACGCCCCGGCGGGATCCGCCCAGCGGACCTGTCCGTCCGTCAGCAGCCCGCAACCGGCCGCCTCCTGGGCGGCAAGCGTCTCGCCGATCACCCGGGTCACCGCGTCGTCCAGGTGGGACCGAGGGATCGCCCCGGCGGCAACGCCCGCCTCCAGCTCCTGGAGGGAGATGCCGTCCGTGGTTGCGCGCGGCCACGGCCCGCGGAGCATCGCGAACACGCGCCGATCGTACCCAATGGCGCGCCATGGCGGCGCACCGGGCGGGCCGGGCGATGCGCTCCTGGGCCGGCTCTCGCTATCATCGCGTTGCCGGAGGGGCCGGGCAGCGGAGGACCTGTGCGGGATTCGGACGACGACGCGGCACGCAGGAAGGCGGAGGATGCCGCCCTGCTCGCGCGGATCGTCGATCATGACGAGCGGGCCGTCGAGGCGCTGCATGCACGCTATGCAGGGCCCGTGTACGCCCTTGCCTACCAGGTCACCGGCGCGGAGCGCTTCGCCCAGGACGTGGTGCAGGAGGTCTTCGTCGCCATCTGGCGTGACGCCTCGCGCTTCGACCCCACCAAGGGCGCCGTTGCCCCATGGCTCTTCTCGCTGGCGCGCCACAAGGCCATCGACCTCGTCCGCCGTGAGGCCAACGTCCGCAAGCGCACCGCGGACGTGGACCTCGAGCTGGAAGAGGCGGAGGACGACGTCCACGACGAGGCCTGGGCGCGGATCCGGCGCGAACGCCTGATGGAGGCGATCGACAAGCTGACCCCGCTCCAGCGGGAGGCCGTGGAGCTGGCGTTCTTCTCGGGGCTGACCCACGTGGAGGTGGCCGAACGCCTCTCCATCCCGCTGGGCACGGCGAAGACGCGGATCAGGAGCGCGCTGCTGCGGCTGCGCGACCTGCTGGGCGACTCCGTCGGCGACCTCGTGGACGGCGGCGCGGAATCGGAAGCCGATGCGGCTGGGGTCACAGCGTCGGGGGCGATGCGCGACTGACGGGCGCCGCGGCTACGCCCAGGTGGCGAGGCCGGAGCCCCAGAGGATCCCGAAGAGGACCACGAGCACCACGATGCCCGCGACCTGGGCCGCCCTGTTGCCGCCCGAGCCAAGCGCCGGGACGGTGGTGCCCGGCGTAGGGCCGGGCCGGCGCCACATGGAGCGCATGGTCTCCACGTTCGTGGGCGGCAGCAGCACGCCCAGCCAGAGTCCGCTGATGAGACCGCCGACGTGCGCCCAGTTGTCCGTGGTGCCCATCGTGAGGCCCAGGACCAGGTTCAGGACGACGAGGCCCACGAGCTGGCCCAGGAACCCTCGGGCGGCACGGTCCAGCATGGGCTTGTGGACCGCGGACATCCCGATGAGGAAGCCGAAGAGGCCGAAGACACCGCCGGACGCGCCAACGCTCCACTGCGCGTCCGAGAACGCGAAGGTGGCCAGCGAGGCGCCCACCGCCGTCACGAGGTAGACCGCGAGGAACGTGGAGCGCCCGTAGAGCCGCTCGATGAACGGGCCCGCGATCCAGATCGCGTACATGTTCATGGGCAGGTGGAGCGGCATCTGCAGCAGCGGCGCGTGCAGGAGCGTCACGGTGACGAGACGCCAGAGCTCGCCGTGCACGATGAGCACCTTGTCCAGCTGCAGCATCCCGTAGAGGTCCATCGCATCCGAGGGAAGGAAGTTCGCGAGCAGGGACACCGCGGTGGTGATGCCGATGACGACCAGGGCGGCCGAGAGGCCCACGTCGCCGCGGGCACGGGCGAAGTAGCGCCCCGCCGCCTGCTTGTCGCCAACCTCCTTGGTCAGCCAGCCCAGGCGGGCGGCAATCTCCGCCTTCTCCTCGCGGGGCGCCCGGCGATCGGCCTCCTTGTAGGCCGTGATCGCGCCACGCAGGTCGCCGGAGCGCACGCGCGCCGCTGCAACGTTGCGCCAGGCCGCGTACGTGTGACGGTTCTCCGCGAGGCGGGCGGCGGTCTCCCACTGGGCGAGCGCGGACGACTCGTCGTCCAGGCGGTGGAATGCCTCGCCGGAGCCCAGGAGAGCGGCGGCGGTGAGCGCGAGATCGTCCACGCCGATGACGCGGGCGTACAGGTGCGCGGCGATCATGAAGTCCGCCGACGTCATGCACTGCGCGGCGTAGTCGAGGACAGCGGCGGCCTGCTCGCGCGAGAGCGGGCCCGTGGTCCGCAGGGCCTCCCGTGGATCGTAGGCTGCGTTCGTGGTCACGTCCCCGAGGGTACCCGACGCGGGCACTGCGGACCGTCCGGCGGGCGGCGCGTAGACTGGGCGACATGTGCGGACGGTTTGCCCAGCAGCGCCCCACGTCGGAGATCGCGCAGATCTTCGACGCCGAGGATCTCGCCGACCATCCAGGCGGCCGGTTCAACGTGGCCCCCACCACCCAGGCGGCCGTGGTCGTCGCGAAGGACGACCGGCGTGCGGTGGTCCGCTACCGGTGGGGCCTGGTCCCCTCGTGGGCGAAGGACCCGAAGACGGTCAGGAACACCTTCAACGCGCGGTCCGAGACCCTGGCGACCAGCGCCATGTTCCGCGACAGCTTCCGGAAGCGCCGGTGCATCGTGCCCGTGGACGGCTTCTACGAGTGGCTGCGCGACGGGTCCGCCAAGCACCCGATGCGGATATGGGACCCGTCCGGCATGCCCCTGGCGCTCGCCGGTCTCTGGGCCGGCCGCAAGAACGAGGAGACCGGCGAGATCGAGCGCACGTTCACGATCGTGACCACGCGCCCCAACGAGTTGATGTCGCGCATCCACGACCGGATGCCCGTCATCCTGCCGCCAGACCTGTGGGGGACGTGGCTGGACCCGGAGCCGCGTGACGAGGGTGAGCTGGTGGCGCTCTTCGAGCCACGAGACGACCTGCCCCTGGCGGTGTACGAGGTGGCGCCGCTGGTCAACAGCGTGCGCAACGACGGGCCGGACCTGGTCCTGCGCGCGGATCCCCGCCTGCCCGGCATGGCCTGATCCGCAATCCGGCCGGGCGCCCGCTAGCGCTCGTCAGAGGCAGGCTCCCATCCTGCGTGCCCAACCGCTGCGCGGAATGCCGCATCCTGGTCCTGTCCGGCGTCCAGCGCCGCGGCGAACCGGCCCACCATGGCCGCGAACCGGCCGTCATCGTCGGCCACGGGTGCCTCGTCGTCCGCCCAGGCGAAGCGGTCATCGGACGCGTCGTCCGGCTCCATGTCCGGCCCTGTCCCCGCCGGCGGTGCCTCGAGCACGGTCGCGTGCGCGGGCAGGCCCTCCGGCAGCGCACCCCCG
>CAIYZX010000270.1 GCA_903930745.1 uncultured Chloroflexota bacterium
CCCGCCCGTGGCGCCACAGCGAACCCTGTATGAGCCGTCCACCGAGCACGACGCCTGCGGCTTCGGCTTCGTCGTGGACATCGCGGGTCGCGCGTCCCACCGGATCGTGGCGGACGCCCTCACGGTCCTGGCCAACCTGGAGCATCGCGGCGCCAGCGGGTCCGAGGCGAACACCGGCGACGGCGCCGGCATCCTCGTCAACGTCCCCTACGCCTTCCTGACCGCGGCCACCGCCGAGGACGAGGGCCGCGACGAGCCCCTGCAGCTCCCGGAGCGCGGCTACGGCGTGGCCCAGGTCTTCCTCCCGCGCGACGGCGCGAGCCGCGTGGCCGCCCGTGACCTCTTCGCGAAGGGCCTGGCGGCCGAAGGCCTCACCCTCCTCGGCTGGCGCGCCGTCCCGGTCAACCCGGAGGGCCTTGGCCCCTCCGCCCTCGCGGCCCAGCCCGTGATGGCCCAGGCGTTCATCGGCCGCCCGGCGGACCTGCCCCAGGACGAGGACGGCGACCTCGCCTTCGACCGCCGCCTCTACGTGGCCCGCAGGATGATCGAGAAGTCCCTCACGCGCAGCGCCATCCTGGGCCGCGACGACTTCTACATCCCGTCCATGAGCTGCCGGACCATCGTCTACAAGGGCATGCTCAACGCCAGCCAGCTGCTGACGTTCTACCCGGACCTCCACGACCCGCGCTTCGAGAGCCCCATCGGCCTCGTGCACAGCCGCTTCTCCACGAACACCTTCCCGTCCTGGAGCCGCGCGCACCCGTACCGCTTCATCAGCCACAACGGTGAGATCAACACGCTGCGCGGCAACGTCAACTGGACGTTCGCGCGCCAGTCCACGTTCAAGTCCAGCATCTTCGGCGACGATCTCAACAAGATCCTGCCCGCGGTGGACGTTGACGGCAGCGATACGCAGATCTTCGACAACGTCCTGGAGCTGCTCCACCTCACCGGCCGCAGCCTGCCCCACGCCATGATGATGATGGTCCCGGAGCCCTGGTCCCGAGACCGAACCATGAGCCCGGAGCGCCGCGCGTTCTACGAGTACCACTCGTGCCTCATGGAGCCGTGGGACGGCCCCGCGTCGCTCGCCTTCACGGACGGCATCCGCGTGGGCGCCACGCTGGACCGCAACGGCCTCCGCCCCGGCCGCTACTACCAGACCAGCGACGGCCGCGTGATCATGGCGTCAGAGGCCGGCGTCCTGGACATCCCCGCGGAGGACGTGGTGGCCAAGGGCCGCCTCCAGCCCGGCCACATGTTCATGGTGGACACCTCCCGCGGCCGCATCGTCCCGGACGACGAGCTCAAGGCGGAGATCACCGCCGCCCAGCCGTACGAGCAGTGGGTCCGCGACCAGCTGGTCTGGCTGGAAGAGCTGCCGGAGCCCGCCAGCGTCATCGGCCCGGACCACGAGACCGTGCTCCGCCGCCAGGAGGCCTTCGGCTACACCACCGAGGACGTCCGCCTGATCATCGACGCGATGGCCACCACCGGCGCCGATCCCATCGGCTCCATGGGCAACGACGCCCCGCTGGCCGTCCTCTCAGAGCGCCCGCAGCTCCTCTACGGGTACTTCAAGCAGCTCTTCGCGCAGGTCACCAACCCGCCGGTGGACGCGATCCGCGAGGAGATCATCATGGCCACGGACCGTGGCATCGGCCCGGAGGAGAACCTCCTGGAGCCCGGTCCCACGGCGTCCCACCAGGTGGCCATCCCGTCACCGGTCATCTCCAACCGCGAGCTGGAGCAGATCCGCGCGCTGGACGGCGGCCCGGCCAGCCGCGGCTTCAAGACGATCACCCTGCCCATCCTGTTCAAGGTGGGCGACAACGGCTCCGGCCTGCGCCGCGCCATCGAGGACCTGCGCCGCCGCGCGAGTGAGGCCATCGCCGAGGGCTACAACCAGATCATCCTCTCGGACCGCGGCCACAACGAGACGGACGCGCCCATCCCGGCGCTCCTCGCGGTCTCCTCGGTCCACCACCACCTCGTGCGCGCCGGCACCCGCGGCCGCAGCGGCCTGCTCCTGGAGTCCGGCGAGCCGCGCGAGGCCCACCACTTCTGCCTTCTCATTGGCTACGGCGCGTCCGCGATCAACCCGTACCTCGCGTTCGAGACCATCGACGACCAGGTCCGCATGGGCGCCATCCCGCTCCCCTACGACGAGGCGGAGTACCGCTACCGCAAGGCGGCCACCAAGGGCGTCATCAAGGCCATCAGCCGGATGGGCATCAGCACCGTCCACAGCTACCACGGCGCGCAGGTCTTCGAAGCCATCGGCCTCAACAAGGACTTCGTGGACGAGTACTTCACGTGGACGCCCACTCGCATCGGCGGCATCGGCATCGAGACCGTGGCGAAGGAGGTCAAGGCCCGCCAGGACCGCGCCTGGCCGCCGCGTGGCCCCATCGTCCACACCCACCTCCCGTCCGGCGGCCAGTACCAGTACCGCGCGGACGGCGAGAACCACCTGTTCAACCCGCTGACCGTGACCACGCTCCAGAAGGCGGTCCGGACCGGCGACTACGGGACGTTCAAGGACTACAGCGCCCTGGTGGACGACCAGAGCCAGCGCCTCTCCACGCTGCGCGGCCTGCTGGAGATGAAGCCCGCCCTGCGCCCGGTGCCCATCGACGAGGTGGAGCCGGTGGAGGCCATCGTGCGGCGCTTCAAGACGGGCGCCATGTCGTACGGCTCCATCAGCCAGGAGGCGCACGAGTCCCTGGCCATCGCCATGAACCGCATCGGCGGCAAGTCCAACACGGGCGAGGGCGGCGAGGACCCGTCGCGCTACGAGCCCATGGAGAACGGCGACTCCAAGAACTCTGCGATCAAGCAGGTGGCCAGCGGCCGCTTCGGCGTGACGTCGGAGTATCTCGTGAACGCCCGCGAGCTCCAGATCAAGATGGCCCAGGGCGCCAAGCCCGGCGAGGGCGGCCAGCTCCCGGGATCCAAGGTCTACCCGTGGATCGCGAAGACGCGCCACTCCACGCCCGGCGTGGGGCTCATCAGCCCGCCCCCGCACCACGACATCTACTCCATCGAGGACCTGGCGCAGCTCATCTACGACCTCAAGAACGCCAATCACCAGGCCCGCATCAGCGTGAAGCTGGTGGCGGAGGTGGGCGTTGGGACGGTCGCGGCCGGCGTCGCCAAGGCCCACGCGGACGTGGTGCTCATCTCCGGGCATGACGGTGGCACGGGCGCCTCGCCCCTCACCTCCATCAAGCACGCGGGCATCCCGTGGGAGCTGGGCCTCGCGGAGGCGCACCAGGTCCTGCTGATGAACGACCTGCGGTCGCGCATCGTGGTGGAGGTGGACGGCCAGCTCAAGACGGGCCGCGACGTGATCGTGGGCGCGCTCCTGGGCGCGGAGGAGTTCGGCTTCGCCACGGGGCCGCTCGTGGCGCTGGGCTGCGTGATGATGCGCGCCTGCCACCTGAACACCTGCCCGGTGGGCGTGGCCACCCAGGACCCGGCGCTCCGCGCGAAGTTCGCGGGTGACCCTGAGCACGTGGTCAACTTCATGCGCTTCATCGCGCAGGAGGTCCGCGAGCACATGGCGCGCCTGGGCTTCCGGACGATGGACGAGATGATCGGCCGGTCGGATCGGCTGGAGATGCGCCCCGCGCTGGACCACTGGAAGGCGCGCGGCCTGGACTTCAGCCGGATCCTGGCGCTCCCGGACGTGCCCGGCACGTACGAGGGGCGACGGACGATCCCGCAGCAGCACGGCGTGGAGACCTCGCTGGACGCCACCACCCTGCTGGAGCTGGCGGCGCCGGCCCTCGCCGATGGGACGCCGGTCAGCGCGGACCTGCCGATCCGGAACGTGAACCGGACCGTGGGCACCATGCTGGGCTCAGAGGTGACGCGCAAGTGGGGCCGGGACGGGCTCCCGGACGACACGATCAGCCTGCGGTTCACGGGCTCCGCCGGCCAGAGCTTCGGCGCCTTCATGCCGCGCGGCCTGACGCTCACGCTGTCCGGTGACGCCAACGACTACATCGGCAAGGGCCTGTCCGGCGGGCGCATCGTGGTGGCCCCGCCACCCGGCACCACCTTCGTTGCCCACCGGAACGTGGTCATCGGCAACGTGGCCCTCTACGGCGCAACGGCCGGCGAGCTCTTCGCCCGCGGTGTGGCCGGCGAGCGGTTCGCGGTCCGCAACTCCGGCGCCACAGCGGTGGTGGAGGGCGTGGGCGACCACGGCTGCGAGTACATGACCGGCGGCCGTGTGGTGATCCTGGGCCGCACCGGGCGCAACTTCGCGGCCGGCATGAGCGGCGGCATCGCCTACGTGTACGACGAGGACGGCCAGTTCACCGGCCGCGCCAACACGGAGATGGTGGGCCTTGAGCGCCTCGCGGACACCCCCGCGGAGGTTGCGGAGGTCCACGCGCTCATCGAGCGGCACCGGCAGCTCACCGGCTCCGGCCGCGGCGGCTGGCTGCTGGACAACTGGGACGAGGCGCTGCCCCGGTTCGTCCGGGTGATCCCGCACGACTACCGGCGCGTCCTTGAGGCACAGGCACGGATGCGGGCGGCCGGGCTCTCGCAGGAGGAGGCCGAGATGGCCGCCTTCGAGGAGAACACCCGAGACCTGGCCCGGGCGGGAGGCGGCTGATGGGCAAGCCCACCGGGTTCATGGAGATCGCGCGGCGCTCGCAGCCGTCGCGGCCGCCCCTGGAGCGGATCAAGGACTGGTCCGAGGAGCACCCGCATCTCTCGGAGGCGGAGCTCACCTCCCAGGGCGCGCGCTGCATGGACTGCGGCGTGCCGTACTGCCACACCGGCCAGCTCATCAGCGGCATGGCGGCAGGCTGCCCCATCAACAACCTGATCCCGGAGTGGAACGACCTCGTCTACCGGGGCCAGTGGCGCGAGGCGTCCATCCGCCTCCACCGCACCAACAACTTCCCGGAGTTCACCGGGCGCGTCTGCCCCGCCCCCTGCGAGGGGTCCTGCACCGTGGGCCTCAACGGCGACCCGGTGGCGATCAAGACCATCGAGCAGGAGATCGTGGACCGGGCCTGGGACGAGGGGTGGATCACCCCCACCCCGCCGCTCGTGCGCACGGGACGCACCGTCGCCGTGATCGGCTCAGGGCCTGCCGGCCTCGCCACCGCGGACCAGCTCAACCGGATGGGCCACAGCGTCACGGTCTTCGAGCGTGCCGGGCGCATCGGCGGCCTGCTCATGTACGGCATCCCGAACATGAAGCTGGACAAGGACGTGGTGGGCCGGCGCGTGCGCCTCATGGAGGCGGAGGGCGTGGTCTTCCGCACCGGCGTGACCGTGGGCGCGGACATCAGCGTGGACGAGATCGACAACAGCTTCGATGCCATCGTGCTCGCCACCGGCGCCACCGTGGCCCGCGATCTCCCCGTCCCGGGGCGTGAGCTGGGCGGCATCCACCTGGCCATGAGCTATCTGCGCGGCAACACGCGGCGGCTGCTGGACGGCGGGGCCGGGGCGGAGGCCCCCATCGATGCCGCCGGCAAGGACGTGGTGGTCATCGGCGGTGGCGACACCGGCACGGACTGCGTGGGCACCGCCATCCGCCAGGGCGCCAAGAGCGTCCGGCAGCTCGAGGTGATGCCGCAGCCTCCCGCCACGCGCGCCGCCAACAACCCGTGGCCGGAGTGGCCCAAGGTCTACAAGATGGACTACGGTCAGGAGGAGGCCGCCGCGCTCTGGGGCGCGGATCCTCGCCGCTACCTCACCACCACCCGCCGGTTCATGGGCCGCAGCGAGCACGTGGTTGGCCTGGAGATCGCGTCCGTGGCGTGGGCCGTTGGCGCCGATGGCCGCGTGGCGATGCGCGAGGTCCCGGGCTCCACGGAGACGATCCCCGCGGATCTCGTCCTGCTGGCGATGGGCTTCCTTGGCCCGGAGCCCGCACTGCCCCGCGCGTTCGACTGCGAGCTGGACGCCCGCGGCAACATCCGCACGGGCGCGGACAAGATGACGTCCGTGCCGGGCATCTTCGCGGCCGGCGACTGCATGCGCGGCCAGAGCCTGGTGGTCTGGGCGATCCGCGAGGGCCGCGCCGCCGCCGATGGCGTGGACCGCTACCTCTCCCGCGGGATGGGCCAGCACCGCTGATC
>CAIYZX010000271.1 GCA_903930745.1 uncultured Chloroflexota bacterium
CGACGACCACACGAGGCTCGCCTACGCCGAGGAGCTGCCCGACGAGAGCCCCGGGACGACGGCCGCGTTCCTCGAGCGCGCCTGGCGGTTCTACGCCGGCCACGGGATCACGGTCGAGCGGATCCTCACGGACAACGGCGGGTGCTACCGGAGCCGCGAGCTCGCCGAGGCCTGCGACGAGCTCGGCATCGGGCACCGCTTCACCCGGCCCTACCGTCCCCAGACCAACGGCAAGGCCGAGCGGATGGTGCGCACGCTCCTCAGGGAGTGGGCCTACGCCAGGCCGTTCACGGACACCGCCGACCGGGTCGCCCTGCTGCCGCAGTTCCTCGACTTCTACAACCGGGTTCGGCCACACTGGAGCCTGTCAGGGCAGCCGCCGATGAGCCGCGTGCCCGTCAACAACCCGACGGGGAAGAACACCTAGTCGTCGATGCCGGGCAGGCGCACCTTCCGGAGCCGGAACCCGGGCTTGGGGCGACGGGCGCGGGCCTCCTCGCGGAGGCGCTGGTCCAGCTGGTCCTCGGTGAGGATCTCCTGGTCCTTGGGCAGCCCGTCGATGTAGATCTCGCCGTGCAGGTGATCGAACTCGTGCTGGATCGCCCGAGCCAGCTCGCCGTGGCCGCTGACCGTCACGTTGCGCCCGTTGCGGTCACGCCCGGTCATCACCGCGTGCTCCGCGCGCAGGCGCCAGGCCCGGAACCCCGGGACGGACAGGCAGCCCTCCCAGGCAGCCTCCTCGCCGGAGCGGTGGGCGATCACCGGGTTCACGACCTCGTACAGGCGGTCATCCACGCGCATCACGCAGACGCGCAGGTCCACGCCCACCTGCTGCGCGGCGAGGCCAACGCCCGGGGCGTCGTCCATCGTCTCGATCATGTCGTCGATGAGCGTTGCGAGCTCGCGGTCGAAGCGGGTGATCTCCCGGCCGGGCATGCGGAGGCGGGGATCGCCAAGGGTGACGATGGGTCTGATGGCCATGCGCGGCATCGTAGCGCGCCGGCACGCGTGCGGTACCGTTGCGGCCATGCGCAACCACTACCTGGGTCCCTGGCGGATCGACATCGAGCGGCGTGAGGGCGTGGCCCGCCTCCTGCCGGACACGGAGCTCGCCCGCGTCGCCGTCGCGGCGCTCGAGGCGGCCGGCGCCCCGCAGCCCGCCTCGCTGGGCCTGACGCTCTCCGATGACGCGGAGCTCGCGGAGCTGAACGGCCGGCACATGGGCAAGGACGGCCCCACGGACGTCCTCTCCTTCCCGCTCCTGCCACCCGCCGCCTATCCGCCGCACCCCGGCAAGGCCGATGACGGGACGGGCGATGCCGACTTCCCGATGCCGCCGGGTGTGCGCCAGTACCTCGGCGACATCATCGTGTCCGTGGAGCGGGCGATCGAGCAGGCGGAGCAGGGGCGCGGTGGCCAGACCGGCGACGTGCGCTGGGACGCCCGCGACGAGCTGCGCCTGCTCGTGACGCACGGCGTCCTCCACGTCTGCGGCTGGGACCATGCCGAGCCCGTGGAGGAGGCCGCGATGCGGGCCGCCGAGCGGGGGCTGCTGGGAGGCTGACACCTCCTCCCCGGCTCCGTC
>CAIYZX010000272.1 GCA_903930745.1 uncultured Chloroflexota bacterium
AAGCATCACCTCTCCAAAAGTGACGACCCGGGCGGTGGTTGCGGTGGTCACGAGCTGCTGTCGTCCTCCATCGGCGGATGGTAGCCGCCGGACGCCAAGGGGGTGGCGTCCGGCGGTTTGGAGGAGCGGAAGTGCTGCGGACCAGGGCAGCCGGCACGCGGCGGGCGTGCACGACCGGAGGTGAAGACCGGGATGTGCGCCGCACTCCTCCGAATCGTTGGCGCTGAGCCGCAACCTTCCCCCGGAAGGTACGGGGCGAGCACCCGATCCATGAACCCACGGCGGTCGCCACTAGGTGGACGAAAGTGAAGGGTGGCGAGCACCATGACAGGTACCGCGCGCGAATACACCGGGCGCCCGCCCAAGACAAGACGTTGACACCGCCGCGCGCCCCCGCGAACCTTCGGCCCCATCGGCGGTCTGCGCCGGCAGTCCGCATCGGCCGTCCCCATCGGCGGACCACAGCACACAGGAGATCCCGTGCGCATCGACCAGGCCATCACGCTCGAGGACCTTCGGGCTCCCCTGGCCGCCTTCTGGCCGGTCTCCGGCGCGAAGATCGCGGACATCTGCGAGCGCTGGGATCCCGTGAACGGCTCGCCCGTCTTCACCATCCGCGGCACGTACACCAGCCAGGGCTGGACGGAGTGGACGCAGGGCTTCCAGTACGGCTGGGCGATCCTCCAGTACGACGCGTCCGGCGACGAGCGCTTCCTTGAGCTGGGCCGGCGCGGCACGGTGGACCACATGGCGCGGCACGTCTCGCACACTGGCGTCCACGACCACGGCTTCAACAACGTCAGCACGTACGGCAACCTGCGCCGGCTGATGCTGGAGGGCCGGCTGCCCGCCAATCCCTGGGAGCTGGCGTTCTACGAGCTGGCGCTCAAGACGTCCGGCGCCGTGCAGGCCGCGCGCTGGCGGACCACGCACGATGGACCGGGCTACATCTACAGCTTCAACGGCCCGCAGTCCCTCTTCGACGACACCATCCGCTCCGTCCGCTCGCTCTCGCTGGGCCACCTCCTGGGGCACGTGCTGATGGGCGAGAACGACGAGAGGATCTCGCTCCTGCGGCGGGCGGTGGAGCACGCGCGGACAACCGCCAAGTACAACGTGTTCTACGGCGAGGGCCGCGACATCTACGACGAGTGGGGCCGCTGCGCGCACGAGACGGTCTTCAACGTGAACGACGGGCGCTTCCGCACGCCGTCCACCCAGCAGGGCTACTCCGCGTTCTCCACCTGGACCCGCGGCCTCTCCTGGATCATGTCCGGGTACCCGGAGGAGCTGGAGTTCCTGGACGTGGTGCCGGACGCCGACCTTGAGCCCCTTGGCGGGCGCGCCGAGGTGGAGGCGTTCATGCTCCGCGCGGCGAAGGCGTCGTGCGACTTCTACATCGCGAACACGGCGTCCGACGGCGTGCCGTACTGGGACACCGGGGCGCCGGGCCTGGTCCACCTCGAGGGCTGGCGGGACCGCCCGTCAGATCCGTTCAACCCGCACGAGCCGGTGGACAGCTCGTCCGCGGCCATCGGCGCGCAGGGGCTGCTGCGCCTGGGCCGGTACCTCACCGCCCGGGGTGACGCGGACGGTGCTCGATACACGGCGGCCGGGCTCACGGCGCTGCGGACGATCCTGTCCGGGCCGTACCTCTCCACGGATCTCGGGCACCAGGGGCTGCTGCTCCACTCCGTGTACCACCGGCCGCGGGGCTGGGATCTCGCGCCGGACGGCGACGGGGTGCCGCGCGGTGAGGCCGTGATGTGGGGCGACTATCACCTGGTGGAGGCCGCGCTCCTCGCCCAGCGGATGCTGGACGGCGGGCCGTATCCCACGTTCTTCGGGCCGCGGTGAGCGAGGTGGCGGGGGCGGGCGCCGGGCGGGTCCCGGGGCCGGTCCGCGTGGTGGTGATGGGCGTCTCCGCCGTGGGCAAGTCCACGGTTGGGACGCTGCTGGCCGCCCACCTGGGGGCGGCCTTCGTGGACGGCGACGATCTCCAGCCGGCGGCCAACGTCGCGAAGATGTCGTCCGGCATCCCCCTCACGGACGAGGACCGGTGGCCCTGGCTGGACGCCGTCGCTGCCACGCTGGCCGACGGCTTCCGCGTGGTGGTGGCAGCCTCGGCCCTGCGGCGCGTCTACCGGGACCGGATCCTCGCCGGTGCACCCGGCACGGTCTTCGTCCACCTCGCGGCGAGCCCGGCCATCCTCCGCGTCCGCGCCAATGGCCGCACGGGCCACTTCATGCCCCCGGCGCTCCTGGATTCGCAGCTCGCCACGCTGGAGCCCCTGGCCCCGGACGAGCCGGGCTGGACCGTTGACGTGAGCACCGCCACCCCGGAGGCGGCCGCGGCCGAAGCCGCATCGCGAGTCCTCGCCGGCTGACACCCGGAGCCCGCGTCTCCCGCGGCGGTTCTGGCAGCCCACTGCCCGCCTGGCGGGCAACCCAGCCGACGCCCCGGCGATCCTGCATCTCCGCGCGGGCAGAATCTGCACGCGGTGGCCGGAAGCGTCGGATCTGCATCCGCAAGCGGGCAGGAATGCATCTCCGCCGTGCAGGTTGCCCGCCGGGCGGGCAGCGGGAAGAGGCGAGGGCAGCAGGACGCCAGCGGAAACACGGAGCGGGGGCGGGGCTAGAATGCGCCACCCACCCTCGCCGCCCAGAGGTGCCACGTGACCACGCCCGAGCCCGCATCGGCCCCTTCGGCCACCCTGCGCCCCGCGCGCCGGACCGCCGCCGTCACCAGCTCCGCGGTGCGCGAGATCCTCAAGCTGACCCAGATGCCGGACGTGATCTCGCTGGCCGGCGGCCTGCCCGCCCCGGAGAGCTTCCCGGTGGACGCCCTGCGCGAGGCCTTCGACCACGTCCTCGCCACCGCGGGCACCAAGGCGCTCCAGTACAGCCTCACGGAGGGCGAGCCGGGCCTGCGCGCGTGGATCGCGGAGCGCGAGACCAAGGCCGGCGCTCCCACCAAGCCCGAAGAGGTGCTCGTGGTGGCGAGCAGCCAGCAGGGCCTGGACCTGATCGCGAAGGCGTTCGTGGAGCCGGAGTCGCCCACGATCGTGGAGTCGCCCACGTACCTCGGCGCGCTGCAGGCGTTCTCCGTCTTCGGCCCCACGTACCGGCTGCTGCCCACGGACGAGGGCGGGGCGATCCCCGAGGCGCTCGATGACATCGGCCCCGGCGCCTCCTTCATGTACCTGACGCCCAACTTCCAGAACCCCACCGGCCGGCTGATCTCCGCGGAGCGCCGCGCGCAGATCGCGGACGCGGCCCGCCGGCACGACTTCTGGATCGTGGAGGACGACCCCTACGGCGAGCTCTGGTACGAGTCCGCCCCGCCGCCCAGCCTCCGCGCGTGGGCCCCGGAGCGCACGATCCGGCTGTGCTCCTTCTCCAAGGTGCTGGCGCCGGGCCTCCGCCTGGGCTACATCACCGGGCCGTCGGAGGCGATCCAGCTCCTCGTGCGCCTCAAGCAGGCAACGGACCTCCAGACCGCCACGCTGACGCAGCTGGCCGCGGTCCGCGTCTTCGAGGGCGGCCTCCTTGAGCGCCACCTTCCCGCCGTCCGCGCACGCTACGCCTCCGCGGCGAGGGTGATCCTGGACGCGCTCGCCACCTCGATGCCCGAGGGCGTCACGTGGACGAGGCCCGTTGGCGGCATGTTCGTCTGGGCCACGCTGCCCGAGGGGATGGACGCGGCCGAGATCCTGGTCCGGAGCGCCGCCCGCAAGGTGGCCTTCGTCCCGGGCGCGGCGTTCTACGCGGCGGACCCGGCGCGCAACACGGCGCGGATGTCGTTCGTGACGGTGCCGGAGGCGAAGCTGCGCGAGGGCGTGGCGATCCTGGGCGACGTGATCGCCGGGCGCTGATTCCGCGGCCGGGCGCTCGCGGGCCGGGGACCGGACCGGCCGGGGTGGGTCCGCGCTACTCGCCGTCCACCACGGTGGACTCCACCCCCTGTGCCTTGAACCATGCCGTCACCGCGGCGAGCACGATCTCGCCGAGGCCCAGGGCGCGTGCGGCATCGTCGGCCGTGATCGTGTCGCCCTCGTCCGGGTAGCGCGCAGACGTCTCGATGTCCGCCAGCCAGGCGAGGGCTGATACGGGGAGCGGCGCGGCAAACCCTCGGGGCAACTGGACCGCAATCGCCGTGAGATCGTGGGTCAGCTCGAAGGGCGCATTGGCCAGCAGGATCACGGCCTTGAGCGCCTTCTCCACGGCCTGCTGGGCGAGGTAGCCCACATTCCGGTTGGGGGCGCGGGCCTCGTGCAGGGCGGTCGCGCTCTCAAGGTCGCCGCGCGCGTACGCCAGCCATCGGGTGGCTTCGCCGCGGAAGTCCGCGAACTGCTTGCGTCTAGGCGGCATAGAGCAGGACGCCTTCCTCCAGGGCGGCCGCGATCACGGTGCCGGGCCGGGGCACCACTGCCTCTGCCTCCGTGGCCACGAGGATGTCCTTGTCCACGACAAGGTCCGCGAGCGCGGTCCGGATTGCGACACGCCGCTCCCGTCGATCACCCGCCGTGGCGAACACAACGAGGAGGTCCACGTCTGACAGGGGCTCCGCGACACCCCGTGCCTGGGAGCCGAACAGGATCACCCGCGACGGGGCGAACTGCTCCACGATCCGGCGGGTCATCTCCGGGAGATGCCGGACCGCCCGGTCCGAGAGTCCGTGCGCTGCGTCAGGCCGCCAGCCGCCGGCCGCCAGGGCCCCACCGCAGCCGAGGAGCAGCGCGTTCAACGTTGAGGCACGAGGGTCCGTGCGGCCGGTCTCCACCCGAGCGATGGTGCTCTGGGGCACGCCGGTTCGCTCCGACAGGTCGCGCTGGGTCAGGCCAGCGCGCCGACGCTCCGTCCTGAGCAGGGTCTTCGCGTCCACCAACCACCTCGATCTGATAGTGAATTCACTATCACCCGGCACCGGCGGTGTGTCAATGGCCCTCCGCGGCGTCCAGCGCTGCGCGGGCGGCGGCGAGGCGGGCCGGGCGATCCGCCACGAACCGCTCGATGGCGGCGAGGATGTGCGCCCGGTCCAGGTGCGCCTCCTCGATGACCTCGTCCACGGAGCCGCCGGTCCGCCATCGGTTGTCCCAGTCCGCGCCCAGCGAGTAGGCCTCCACCACCTCGCCCGCGGCCCAGTCCCGCATCAGGCGGACGGCGCCGTTGGTGACGATCATCGCGTCCAGCCGGTCCGCCGCGGAGGCGACGGACTCCCGGTACTCGGGCGTCTGGCGCCGGAACAGCTCCTCGCTCTGGGCGGCCACCACCTTGGCGTTGAGCCCGCGCGCGTCCAGCTCCCCGAAGAGCGAGACGAGGTTCTGCGTGGACATCGTCCCGCGCACGAACACCGTGCCGCCGCGGGGCAGCCCGTCCCGGTACGGCCGCAGGACGTAGGCGCCCCTGGCGGCCTCGAGGTGCGACGGGATCCCCAGCGCCTCTCGGTCCGGCAGCGCGATCGGCGGCCGCGTGAGGTGCAGCACCACGATGGGCACGTCCGTGGCGAACGCCGCCGCGAGCAGGACCGGCACCTCGTTGTGCTCCCAGGGATGGAGCTCCACCACGTGGCCGGTGGGGAAGAGCTGCATGACGCCGGGCTCGAAGATGCCGAAGTGGGTCCGCGAGTCCTCCGCCGTCTCCGGCCCGGAGTGGCCCGCCACGTAGAGCAGCCGCCCCACCCGCAGGTCGCGGTCCTGGGCCACCTGGCTGAAGAGGCGGAGCGGCCCGTACTTGAGGTACGAGAACGAGCCGTACGTGCTCATCGCGCCCCAGAAGCCGTCGAAGCCCGCGAAGGGGTCGCTCGCCAGGTTGACCGAGGCGAGGCCGGCCAGGAGCCCCGCGTTGGAGAACTCCGTGATCTCCGTGGGCAGGAGGGCGCCCTCGGGGCTGGCGTCACGGTCGTACCAGCCACCGCCCGATGCGCCCTCGAACCCGTGCCCGAAGCCCGCGAGGTTCGTGGACTCCGCGAGGTCCGCCGATGCGGCGATGAACAGCGGCCGGCCGTGGTCTCGCAGCGCGGTGGCGTTGACCCAGCCCGCCCAGGCGCCCAGCGCCGCGCGGTTGGGCACCAGCTCGCCGGGGGCGCGCCAGAGGGAGGCGGGGTAGGCGGCAGGATCGAAGAGGCGCGGGTCACGGAAGACGGCCCCGCCGTCACCCAGCGCGGGACGGGCGTCATCCGCGGGGACCGCGGCGGCCAGTGCGGCCAGGCGGTCAGAGACCCAGCGGACCAGTTCCGGGTCCCGCCGCAGGACCGACAGCGCCACGTCCAGGTTGTGCAGGGCCTGGGCGGACCTGGCCCCAGCGTCCGCGGGGGCCGGCTCGTCCACGCCCACGTACGCCACGCCGTAGCGGTCCATGAAGTCCCGCCGGACAGCCCAGAACTCCTTCGCGTGGCGCGGCCAGACCGCCCCGTGCGAGGGCGCGTCCACCTTCCCGTACCCGCGCCCCTTGCGCGTTCGGAACCACGCCATGGACGGCACCCCGGCAGGGTTCGGGCCCCGCGCCACGTCCAGCAGCGCAGCCGTCACCGGGCCCCAGGCCATCCCATCGGGCGTACCGGTCACTCGCCACCCGGAGGGCGCGAACCAGTCCTCGGGCGTCCCCGGGACCACGGCGGAGGCGGGGCGCCCATCGATGCCGAAGTCGTTCCAGTCCACCAGGAAGACGAGGTTGGACAGGCCAAGACCCCAGGCGAGGCTCCGCGTCTCGTGCGCCGCGCCCGGCGTGAGGCCGCCCTCGCCCTCGAGCAGGAAGACGCGGACATCGGCCGCCCCGGCCATCCGAAGCGCCAGTGCCTCGCCCGCCGCCACCGGCAGCCCGTGCCCGGACGGGCCAGTGTTCGCCTTGAAGAAGAGCGTCTTGCCGGACATCTCCGCGTGCCCGGGGAGGCCGCCGCGCCGCCGGAGGGTGAGCAGGTCCGGCGCCGTCACGGACCATCGGCCGCCATCCGGCAGGGCCCACGCAGCGTCGCCATCCAGCGCGGCCCGCGCCACCAGCGCCTCGTTGAGCACCGCGAGCATCGCGTAGACCGCGGGCACGGCGTGGCCGGCGGAGAGGATGAACCGGTCCGCGTTGCGCGCCCACGGCCGGCGGATGTCCCAGCGCATGGCGCCGGACAGGGCGAGGCCCAGGAGGATGTGGACCTTGGAGTGCGAGCCGCCGGGGTGCCCGCTCTGGCGGTCGTTGAGGGCGAGGTCCATGCACTCGTCCAGGACGTCCTTGAGGACCTCGTACCGCGGCGCGTCCAGCTCCGCCTGGCGGGCGAGGGCCGCCACGTCAGGCGTGCGGGGATCGAAGGTCACGGTGCGGTCTCCTCGGGGTCGCCGGCGGTGCCCCGCCGAAGGTTGTCCATGAGCGCCGGGGTTCGGAGCGGCAGCTCCAGCAGCCGGGGTCCGGGCCCGTACAGCCTGCCACGCCGGTCACCCCGGGCCCCCAGCCAGCCCGCGGCGGCCATGGACGCGAGGATCGCGCGGACGCGTGCCGGCGAGAGACCCAGGGCCTCGGCGATCCGGCTCGTGCGGACTGGTGAGACGCCGGCGCCCAGCAGGATCAGCGGCCACTCGGCGGTCACGCCGGGCTCACCGTGGAGCTCCATCACCAGCAGGCCCACATCGGCGGGCAGCGCGTCCGTCACCCGGTTGCGGGCCGCCAGCCGGTCCACGCACACCTCCGCGAAGTACTCCAGCCAGGGCGTGGCCGAGTGCTCGTGCGGCTCGTATCGGGCGCCGTGCGTCGCCTGGAGCCCGGCGAAGTAGCGCTCGCGGCTGGCGCGGATCTGCGCCTCCACGTTCAGCAGCTCCGGCGAACCCACGCCGCACCGCATGAGCATCAGCGAGCCCACCACGCGCGCGGTCCGGCCGTTGCCGTTGAGCCAGGGGTGGATGGACACCACGTTGAGGTGCGCGAGGCCGGCGCGGACCAGCGGGTGGTCGCCGGTCTCCTCGCGGAGCCAGGCCACGAGGTCCGCCATGAGCGCGCCCACGCGGCGATGGTCGGGTGGCTCGTACAGGCCGCCAACGGTGACGGGCTGCCCGCGGTACTCGCCCAGCTCGTCGTCATCCAGCCCGACCATGACCGCGGCGTTGAGGCGGCGGATGAGCTCCTGGCTCCACTCGAAGTCCGGCCGGAGGGCAGCCCGATTGGAGAGGTCCAGCGCGTCGTTGTAGTTGAGAACCTCGCGGATGTCCGGGCGGCTGGCGTCCGCACCCACGCCCGCGAGCACCTCGTCCACCTGGTCCAGGGTGAGCGGGTTGCCCTCGATGGCCGTGCTGCCGGCGACGGTGCCGCTGCGGGCCGCCGGCCACAGGGCGATGTCCGTCCACCGCCGCTGGACGAGCGGCTCCGTG
>CAIYZX010000273.1 GCA_903930745.1 uncultured Chloroflexota bacterium
CCAGGGACCCGGCGGAGAACCCTGCTGGATTCCCGGCGCCGTGGCGTCTGTTGCAGGGTGCGACAGACGCCACGGGTCACGTGCGGGCCCGGAACCGGGCGCGCGGAGAGGACGGCGAGGGGCGGTCAGTCCAGCCCGAAGTCGCTGCGGGTCCGCGCCCGCGCCAGCGTCAGCCGCGCCCCGAGGGGCAGGGACTCCAGCCGGGGTGTGAGCTCGCGGTCCATGATCTCCAGGACCACCGGCAACGCCGCCAGCACGGCCGCCTCGATCGCCTCCTCCACGAGAGACTCGTCCGACCGTGAGAGCTCGTCACGGTCCAGCCGGCCGGCCATGTCCGCCGCAAGGACTCGCAGCTCGCGCTCCAGGCGCGCCCCGTCCACGATCACGGGAACCACGATGGCGGGCCGCAGCTGGGCCGAGGATTGCCCGACCATGGGCCGCAGGCTACGCATGGTGTCGATCATCGACGCCTCCTTCGCGCCGGGTCGTCACCACGGGAGGACACATCCCGGGGCACGGCGCCTCCCCGACGCTGCCGGACAGCCTCTCTCCGCAGGGTGTCGAGGTGAAGGGCCATTGGTCGCAGCCGGTCCGCGCAAGCCGCCGATGCAAGGCGGACGCAAGGCCGGTACAAGGCCGATGCAGCGCCGCCCCGGCACGGGCGCGGCATCCGGGCCACAATCGCTCCGGCCCAACCATGAGCCGCAGAACCACCGGAGACCCGCACCCCGTGACCGACCTCAAGATCGGCGTCAACCTCTGGAGCCAGCGCTGCACCTGGGCGCAGTTCCTGGACGCCGCCCAGCGCGTGGACCGCCTCGGCTATCGCTCGCTGTGGACCTGGGACCACCTCAACGCCATCTTCGGCGACCCGAGCCAGGACATCTGGGAGGCGTACACCACTCTTGGTGCGTGGGCGCAGGCGACGAGGAACGTGGAGATCGGCCTCATGGTGGGCGCGAACACGTTCCGCAACCCCGGCATCGTGGCCAAGGGCATCGCCACCCTGGACCACATCAGCGGCGGGCGGGCGATCCTGGGCATCGGCGGCGCGTGGTTCGAGTACGAGCACACCGCGCACGGCATCGACTTCGGCAGCGGCTTCGGCGAGCGGCTTGACTGGATGGACGAGTCCGTGGCGGCGATGACCGCGCTGCTCGCCGGCGAGACGGTCAGCTCCAACGAGGGCGACCACTACGCCTTCAGGGACCTCCGCCACAGCCCGCAGCCGGTCCGCCGGGTGCCCGTGATGATCGGCGGCACCGGCCGCAGGAAGACGCTCCGCACGCTGGCCAAGTATGGCGACATGTGGAACGCGTTCGGGACGCCGGCGCAGGTCGCCGAGCTGGACCAGGTCCTGCGCGAGCACTGTGACGCGGTGGGCCGCGACCAGGCCGAGATCGAGCGGACCGCCAACCTCTGGATGGTCATCCGCGACGATCCCAAGGAGGCCGAGCGCGTCTGGCTCGCCCAGATGGCCCACAACGGCGAGACGCCGGAGAGCGTTGGCTCTGACTCCCGCCCGCTCCTGGGCACCCCGGAGATGATCGCGGA
>CAIYZX010000274.1 GCA_903930745.1 uncultured Chloroflexota bacterium
GAGGCCGACGTCGCGCCCCCTTTCGCGTGCCATACGGCATGGCACGTCCGGATCCCCCGCTCGGGGTGTGTTCCTCCTGCCTGATCCGGGTGAGGATTTCCCCACGCGGCGTGTGCTCGGCCTGCGGGTCGCCCCGTACCGCTCGTCACCACAGCGCCGGCCATGTTCGCCCCCACGAGCCGGCGTCACACGAGGTCAATCGGCCATGTCCCTCGTCCAGAGGCTCGACAACCTCAGCCTTCGCAAGAAGCTCGGTGTCCTGGCGATCACGCTGATCTGGTTCACCGTCGCCACGGGTCTCGGCTGGGTCTTCACCATGAACCTGGTTCACGAGCGTGCGGACGCCATGGTGACCACGGCCGTGGATCCCATGGAGAACATCGCGCGTGCCCACGCCGCGTTCATGACGGACCGGTCCGCCGTGGATGCCGCGCTGCTCGCGGTCGATGCCGCCGAACGCGCCACCCTCGTCGCATCGATCGGCGCTGCAGACGTGGACATCGACAAGCGGCTGGGCGAGGTGAAGGCGGTCCTCGCCGGAGACGCAGACCTCAAGACGCTGGCGGACGTGCAGGACGCACTGGACTCGTACCGTGCTGGACGCACCCAGCTCCTCGCGGCCCTGGCGACGGGCGATGTTGCGGGCGCGAAGGCCATCATGGCGTCGGCGATGGACCCATTTGAGGCCACCGTGGACCAAGGGTTCGATGCGTTGTTCGACACGCGTGTTGTCGTGGCGACGACCGCAGACGAGAGCATCACCTCTGCAACGAACACGGCCAACTTCTGGGCGATCATCGCGGTCATCGCCGCGATCATCAACGGCTCCATCTTCTCCTGGGTGATCGGCTGGTGGGCGCTCCGCGGCGTCAAGGCGGTCCAGCAGACGCTGGGTCAGCTCGCCGACAAGTGCGCCACCTGGCTCGCCGAGGGCATGGAGCGCCTGCGCGACAACGATCTGACCTATGCGATCACGCCTGCCACACCTCGGATCGAGCACTACGCGAGCGACGAGATCGGCAAGACCGCCGAGTACACGAACCAGCTTCGCGATCGCGTGGTGGCCGCGATCGAGGCGTACAACGAGGCGCGGGCGAGCCTGACGGGCACCATCACGGACGTCCAGGAGGCGGCGGTCGCCGTGACCCGGACGTCCGAGCAGCTGAACGCTGCGGCCACGCAATCCGGCACCGCGACCCAGCAGGTGGCAACGACGATCAACCAGGTCGCGTCCGGCGCGTCCGAGCAGGCGCGGGCGGCCAGCGACACGGACGGGGCGGTCCGCGAGCTGGCCTCGGTCATCGCGTCCGTGGAGCATGGGGCCGCCGAGACATCGGCGTCCGTGGGCCGGTCCCTGGACGCGGTCAACCGAATGCAAGCCGCCCTCACCGCGTCGGACCGCGCGTCGGCGGACCTCAAGCCCGCCAACGAGCGTGCCGCCGCGGCCCTGGTCAAGGTCACCTCGGCCATCGAGGACAACGCCGCGGGCATGGCCCGCATCAAGACCGCCGTGGACGAGTCCGCGGTCAAGGTCGCCGAGCTCGGCGCCAAGGGCGAGCAGATCGGCGCCATCGTGGAGACGATCGACGAC
>CAIYZX010000275.1 GCA_903930745.1 uncultured Chloroflexota bacterium
CTACGGGATCGCCGCGGACATGGCCCTCCCCGATGCCATCGAGCGCCTCTTCGCCGCCAAGCAGCGCCCGCCCGAGAAGGCCGTCGCGGTCCTGCTCGCGGACGTTGACCAGGCGTGGGAGCTGGGCATCCGCACCCCCGCAGCCCAGGCGCTGGGCGAGCGGTTCTGGCCCGGCGGCCTGACGCTGGTCCTTGAGCGCCGGCCGGACGTGGTCCTGCCGCGGATCCTTGCCGCGGGCCTGCCCACCGTGGGCGTCCGCGTGCCCAACCATGATGCGCCCCGCGCCATCGCGCGCGTCCTGGGCCCGCTCCCCACCACGTCGGCGAACCTCTCCGGCCGCCCGGACGCCCGCGATGCCCGCGAGGTGGCGGAGATCCTGGGTGCGTCCGCGGTGGCCCTGGTCCTGGACGGCGGCCCCACCAGCGGCGGCCCCGCCTCCACGGTGGTGGACTGCACGCGCGAGATCCCGGTGATCCTCCGCGAGGGCGCCATCCCGGCCGCGGACATCGCGCACACGCTGGAATCCCACGGGATCCCGCACGCCATCGAGCCCGCCCAGCCCTAGCCCGCCCCGCCCTGACGCCCCGCGGCCGCCCAGCCCTGACGCCCCGCCCCGCGCGCCCGGCCCCGCGCGCCCGGCCCTAGCCGCGCCAGCCGATCAGCTGCCCGCCCAGCGGGCAACCTGGCCGGCGCCCCGGCGATCCTGCATCTCCTAGCGGGCAGAACCGGCACGCAGCGCCCGGATCCGGCCGATCTGCATCCGGAAGCGGGCAGGAATGCACCTCGGCCGTGCAAGTTGCTCGCCAGGCGGGCGACGGACGCGGGCACGGCGGGCGACGGACGCGGGCACGGCGGGCGACGCGGCCTCCGCGGTGCGAAGGTTCAGCTCATGACGATCCCACTGGCCGGTGGCAGCTCGCCCGCCCGGAGGTGCCGGAGGATCGCAGCACCGTCAAGGGGGAAGTCCGCACGAAGGGCTTCCCGGTGCTCACGCAGGACCGCCCGGTTGTGGCGTGTATCCCTGACGACGAGGATCACCACCTTCGACCGACCATCGTCGCGGAGCTTCAACGCGTACCGCCGCTGGAGTGCCTGCACGTCACCCAAGTGCGTCTCACCTTCGATGAAGACGCAACCCGGTTTGCCGTCCACTTCGAGCCTGGCGTCCCAGGCCCGCAGATCCCCGGCGATTGGCAGGCCCGCCTCGCGCGTGCACCTGATCGACAAGGCCAGGCGCTTCTCGAAGTCAGCAAGCAAGCCTTGGGATGCACCATCCCGGACCGCCAGCCCGGATGGGAAGCGGTTCACCACGGTCTTGAGGCCCAGCGCGTGGGAGGCGCGGCACAGCTGGCCCATCGTTGGATCCTTGAGACCACCCACCTCGATGCGCCCGTACTGTGACCGGGACATTCCGGCGCCCCTGGCCACCGCCGCCTGACTCACGCCGGCCGCGAGCCTTGTGGCACGCAGCTCCTTGGCCGCGGCCTGAACGATGTACTGCGCCTCCTCCCTGCCGAGGTCCTGCGCCCGTCGTCGAGTTCCCATGTCTGCAGCATGCGCGCCGTCGCTCAGCGGCGGCTCACCGGACGCTTATCTGCGGCTTACGTTCTGCCGAGCCCGGCCGATCCACTGCCCGCCTGGCGGGCAATCCAGCCGACGCCCCGGTGATCCTGCATCTCCACGCGGGCAGAATCTGCACGTTGTGCCCGGATTCGTCGGATCTGCATCCGGAAGCGGGCAGGAATGCACCTCCGTCGTGCAGGTTGCCCGCCGGGCGGGCAGCGTGGCGGGGCGGGCGGGCAGCGTGGCGGGGCGGGCGGGCAGCGTGGCGGGGCGGGCGGGCAACGGACGCGGGCACGGCGGGCGAGGACGCGGGCCCGACGGGCGGGCGACGGACCGCCGTGGGGATGTGTGCACGGCGGCACGGAATGTCGCGCGCACACCGCGCGTCCCGTGGGAGAATGGGCCGCCGCCTGCGGGCGGCTTCCATGCGCCAGTCACACCGGCCCGTATCGGCTGTTCCA
>CAIYZX010000276.1 GCA_903930745.1 uncultured Chloroflexota bacterium
CCTGCCGTTCGCCTCGGCCCAAGCGGGACCTTGTCCGGATCGTCCGGACACCCGCCGGCACCGTCACCATCGACCCAACCGGCCGGATGCCCGGCCGCGGCGCATACCTGTGCAGGGACGCCGCGTGCTGGGACCAGGCGGACCGGAAGCGTGCCCTGGAGCATGCCCTCAAGACCACCATCCCACCCGAACTCGCGACGGCACTTGCCGCCGGCCCCACTGGGTCTGTAGCGGCCTCCGAGCGCGACACCACGCTTCCAGCAGAAGGAGGAGCCCATGGCCAGGAGTAGGAGCGGCACCCGCGGCCGTCGAGGCCCTCGCAAGCCCCAGCGCCGTCCGGGCGGCTTCGTGCCGGGCGGCGTCGCGACGCAGGACCCGCTTGAGCGAGGCGCCGTCGAGCTTCCGGCGACCGTCACGGTCAAGGACCTTGCGGAGCTGTTGGACGTCAGCCCGGCTGACATCATTCGCGAGCTGATCAAGAGCGGCATCTTCGCCACGATCAACCAGCTCATCGACCGGGACACCGCATCCCTGGTCGCCGAGGAGCTTGGCTTCGAGGTCGCCGAGCCGGGCTCCGCTGGCGACGACGAGGACGAGGACGAGAGGCCCGCGGCGCCGGCCCCCGCCGAGAAGGCCAAGCTCTGGGAGGACGAGGACGAGAAGGACCTCCTCCCGCGCGCCCCGATCGTGACCGTCATGGGCCACGTGGACCACGGCAAGACGAGCCTGCTGGACGCCATCCGGTCCACCGCCGTCGCGGCAGGCGAGCGTGGTGGCATCACCCAGCACATCGGCGCGTCCGAGGTCACCACCAAGGACGGCAAGCGGGTGGTCTTCCTGGACACTCCTGGCCACGAGGCGTTCACCAGCATGCGTGCCCGCGGCGCCAAGGTGACCGACATCGCGGTCATCGTGGTCGCGGCGGACGACGGCGTCATGCCCCAGACGCTCGAGGCGATCAGCCACGCGAAGGCGGCGAAGGTTCCGCTCGTCATCGCGATGAACAAGATCGACAAGCCGGACGCCAACCCGGATCGCGTGAAGAACGAGCTGGCGGAGGCCGGCGTCGTCGTCGAGGACTACGGCGGCGACACGCCGATGGTCCCCGTCTCCGCGAAGACCCGCGTGGGCATTGACGCCCTCATCGAGATGATCCTGCTGGTCGCGGACCTGCAGGAGCTCAAGGCGAACCCGAAGCGGTCCGCCGTGGGCACCATCATCGAGGCGCGCCTGGACAAGGGCCGCGGCCCGGTCGCCACGCTCATCGTCCAGACCGGCACGCTCCACGTCGGCGACGTCGTGGTCGCGGGCACCAGCTTCGGCAAGATCAAGGCCCTGGAGACCTCGGCCGGCAAGCGGATCAGCAAGACGGGCCCCGCGTCCGCCGCGGTGATCCTCGGCCTCTCCGACGTGCCGGAGGCCGGTGACGTGCTCCGCGTCGTCAAGGACGTCGTGGAGGCCCGCAACCAGGTCGAGGCCAGGAGGCTCGCCGCCGCGGCTGCCGCGGGCGGTGGCTCCGGCCGCGCCACCCTCGAGGACCTCTACCGCCAGATCCAGGCCGGCCAGGCCAAGGAGCTGCGGATCATCCTCAAGGCGGACGTGTCCGGCTCCCTGGGCGCCATCGTGCACGCCCTCGGCCAGCTCTCCTCGGACGAGACGAAGATCAACATCCTCCTCGAGGCCGCGGGCGACATCACCGACAACGACATCATGCTCGCGACGGCGTCGAACGCCATCGTCGTGGGCTTCAGCACGGGCATCACCGAGACCGCCCGTCGTGCCGCCGAGGCCGAGGGCGTGGACGTCCGCCTCTACGACATCATCTACAAGCTCACGGACGACATCGATGCCGCCCTCAAGGGCATGCTCGAGCCGGAGATGGTGGAGGTCGTGGAGGGCCGCGCCGAGGTCCGCCAGCTGTTCAAGGTTGGCAAGGTGACCGTCATCGCCGGCTGCTACGTCACGGACGGCCGGATCGTCCGCAACGGCCAGGCCCGCGTCTGGCGCGGCGGCAAGATCATCGTCACCGACCGTATCGAGTCGCTTCGCCGCTTCCGCGACGACGTCCGCGAGGTCGCCCAGAACTACGAGTGCGGCATCGGGCTCGAGGGCTGGAACGACGAGGTCGAGGGCGACATCATCGAGTGCTTCACGATCCAGGCGCGCAGCCGCATCGCCGGCTAGGCACGCCCGGCGACGGGAAGAACGAACCGTATGACCCAGAGGACCGATCGTGTCGACGAGCTGCTCCGGCAGGAGATCGGCGCGCTGCTTGCCAAGGAGGTCGCGGACCCGCGCATCGGGTTCGCGACCATCACGGACGTGGAGACGGCCCCGGACCTCCGCCATGCGAAGGTCTGGGTGAGCGTGATCGGCCAGAAGGGCGACCGCGACGAGACGATCCGGGCGCTTCGGGCGGCGATGCCGTTCGTCCAGCACGAGCTGGGGAAGCGCCTCCGGATCAAGCGGATCCCCATGCTCCACATCCACCTGGACGACACCGCCGAGCGCGGGACGCGCGTCCTGCACCTGCTCGACGAGCTGGCGGCGGGCGTGGCCCCCGAGGACGTGACCACGTTCAAGGAGTCCCTGCCCACGCCCGTGCGGCGTCTGCCGCATGACGGCGACACGGAGGCGGATCCGGACGCTGAGGCCACGGCCGATGCACCCGATGCGACGCCACCGACTGGTCCCGCGCCCGAGGCGCCGGTCCGTCGCTTCCGCGGTGGCTCCGGTCGCGGGCCGCGTCCGTTCACGGGTGGTGGCCGGCCCGTGCGCCGGCGCTCGCCGCGAGGGTGACCGTGCAGGTGGACCTCGCCTCCTTTGCCGCCTCCGTCCCGGAGGCGGTGATCGCGCGCCTGCGCGACGCCCGCCACGTGCTGGCGGTCAGCCATGAGAACCCGGACGCGGACACCCTGGGTGCGGTGCTGGGCATCTGCCACATCGTGGAGGCGCTGGGCGGCCACGCCACGGCCATCTCCACGGACGTCCCGCCGCCGCTCTACGGGTTCATCCCCGGGATCGAGCGGTTCCGCCAGGACCCGGACCCGGCGGAGCAGTACGACCTGCTGGTCCTCGCGGACTGCGCCACTGCGGATCGCGTGGGAGCCGTGGCCCAGCGCAACGCGGACCTCTTCGCGGCCCTGCCGCGCGTCATCATCGACCACCACGCGTCCAACGACGCGGACGGCGGGGATGACTGGATCGAGCCCGGTTCCGCCGCCACCTGCGAGATGGTGGCGCTGCTCGCGGTGCGTCTCGGCGTCCCGCTGGGCGTCGCCGGCCGGGCGATGGCGGACGGGCTCATGGCCGGCATCGTCATGGACACCGCCACCTTCGCCCATCCCAACGCCACGCCCCGGACGCTCGCCGTCTCCGCGGCCCTCGTTGGAGAGGGGGCGCCCCTCTCGGACATCTCCCGGCGCCTCTACCGGACCAAGCCGGACTCCCAGCTCCGGCTCTTCGGCCGGGTCCTGGACCGCCTGCGCACGTCCGCGGACCGGCGGGTGACCTGGTCCACGCTCCGCCTCGCGGACATCGAGGAGACGGGCGCCATCGCGGCCCACTCCGAGGGGATCATCGACCTGCTCGCCCAGTCCGAGACCGCCGAGGTGGCGATGCTCCTCAAGGAGGCGTCGGACGGTGGAACCCGGCTGTCCGTCCGTACCAGACCCGGCGGCGTGGACGCCACGGTTCTCACCGGCACGTTCGGCGGGGGAGGGCACTCCCGTGCGGCCGGCGCCACGGTGCCGCTGCCGCTGGAGCAGGCCGCCGACGCCGTCCTTCCCATTGCGGAGCGCCTGGCCGCGGAGGTTCGCCGGTGAGCCCCCGGGACCGCACCGGCGGCATGGACGGCGTGATCGTCGTCGCGAAGCCCGCCGGCCCCACCTCGCATGATGTCGTCGGTCTCGTGCGGCGGCTCTCCGCCACCAAGCGCGTCGGCCACGGCGGCACCTTGGACCCCTTCGCGGCCGGCGTCCTGCCGGTCTTCCTTGGCCGTGCCACCCGCCTCGCGGAGTACCACCTGGGCGGCCGCAAGCGCTACCGCGCCACGCTCTGCTTCGGCGAGACGTCCACCACGGACGACATCGACGGCGATCGCACGACCGTGGACGGCGTACCTGTCACGCGCGAGGCGCTCGAAGCGGCCCTCGTGACCTTCACCGGCGCCCAGCAGCAGGTCCCGCCCCAGTACTCCGCCGTCCAGGTGGAGGGCCGCCGTGCCTACCAGATGGCCCGCGCCGGCAGGGAGGTGGAGCTCGCGCCCCGCGATGTGACCATGTACGCGCTCACGCTCCTGGAGTGGGACGGCAGCGATCCGGCCCGTCCCGTGGCCGTGGTGGACGTCACGTGCTCCGCGGGCACCTACATCCGCGCGCTGGCGCGCGACCTTGGCGCGCACCTGGGCAGCGGCGCCTTCCTGGGCGCCCTCACGCGCACGGAGAGCGGCGGGTTCACCCTGGCGGACGCCGTCTCATTCGAGACGCTGCGCGCCCGCGCCGCGGACGGCCCGGAGGGTCTCGCGGCCATCCTGCGCCCCATGGATGCGGGCCTGGACGACCTGCCCCATGCTCCTGTGACCGTGGACGAGGTGCGCCGCCTCTGGGAGGGCCTGGTCACCGGGCCGAAGACCTCACTTGCGGTCAGGGATGCGCCAATCGTGCTGGCCATCGCCCCGGACGGGTCCACCGCTGCGGTCTGTCGTGCCGTCAACGGTATCCTGCACCCGGACAAGGTCTTTGCCGCACGACCGGCGGTGGACGGACGCCCCACGCCACGCGAGGAGCCGGCATGACGATGCACGTGGCACGCGGACTTGCGCACCTGCCGCGCTCGGGCGAGCCGGTGTTCGCGGTGGTGGGCGTCTTCGACGGTCTCCACCTGGGTCATGAGTACCTGCTTGACCTTCTCGCGCGCGAAGCGCGGGCCCGCTCTGCGCGGCCCATGGTGATCACCTTCGACCATCACCCGGACGAGGTCCTCACCGGCTCTGCGCCCCCGCTGCTCTGCGACCCGGACGAGCGCCTCGCGCGCATCGCGGCAGCCGGCGTGGACACGACGGTGATCGTCCATTTTGACGAGCGCCTCCGCCAGACGAGGTTCGAGCTGTTCGTTGGGGAGATCCAGGCACGCGTGCCAGTCGCCGGGTTCCTGATGACCCCGGACGCGGCCTTCGGGTACCAGCGTGCCGGCACGCCGGAGACGCTGGCCGCCCTTGGGCGGACGGCGGGCTTCGACGTGGTGGTGGTGCCGCCCTTCACGCTGGAGGGGCGCCAGGTCCGGAGCACGGAGGTGCGCAGCGCGATCCACCTGGGGGACCTGGTCGAGGCTGCGAGCCTGCTCGGCCGACCGCACAGCGTGACGGGCCAGGCGACGGAACGTGCCAAGGGCTCTGGTTCGCTGGTCCGCTTCCCGCTGCCGGTTGCCCTGCCGCCGGACGGAACCTACCGCG
>CAIYZX010000277.1 GCA_903930745.1 uncultured Chloroflexota bacterium
CGGCCACCGATCATCGGGTGCTCCTAGAGTCCATAGGCGAGGCGAGCGACGAGGCGCTCGGGGAGGTTGCGTGCGGCCATCGCCGCCTGCACACCGGCCACGTCATACGCGGTGCGGTGCCAGGTGGCGGTCCCGGAGCCCGTGTCCAGCAGCATCCAGGACGCGGTGGGGATCCCGTCCCGCGGCTGGCCCACGCTGCCCGGGTTGAGCAGCGCGCGGCGACCGCTGACCGCGAGCGTGGATCCGTCGCCGGGGCTCATCGTGTCGATCCTGCCGTCATCCTCGAGGTAGGCGACGGGCTGGTGGGTGTGGCCGTGGAGGCCGATGGGCGTCTCCATGGCGGCGATGCCGGCGCGGGCCACCGGCTGCGAGGTGACGTATTCCCAGATGGGGTCGCGGGGGCTGCCGTGGACGAGCGTGACGCCGTCGCGGACGAGGACCTCCGGCAGGGCGCGCAGCCACGCCCTCGTCTCGTCGTTGATCAGCGCCCTCGTCCACTCCATCGCGCGTCGGGCGTCCACGTTGAAGTACTCGATCTCCGGGCCGCCCAGCGCGGCCGCGTCGTGGTTGCCACGGACGCCCAGGGCGCCGATCTCGCGGAGACGGGCCACCACGCCGTCCGGCTCCGGGCCGTAGCCCACGATGTCGCCCAGCTGCCAGACCTCGTCCACGGACGGGATCGCCGCGATAACCGCGTCGAGCGCGACGAGGTTCGCGTGGATGTCGGAGAGGACGGCGACGCGCATCTGCTGGAGGGTAGCGCAGCGCGGGCGTGGAGGACCGGCCCGGATTGTCGTCCGGAGGCCGTTCTACAGGGGCCGGCGCCTGCGCTCCGCGGGGTCACGGGGGAAGACGGGGTCGATGGGACCGCCGCGCTCCACGAGGACCAGCCGGTGGTCGTCCAGGCCGGGAACGCCCGCCTCAACGATGGTCACGGGACCGGCGTTCAGCGCCCGGAGGGCGCCCTCGGCCGCGGCCAGCTCCTCGCCCAGCGGCCCACGCTTCCAGGCAACGAGGACGCCGCCGGGGGCCACGAGCGGCAGGCCCAGCTCCACCAGCTCGGCGAGCGACGTGACGGCGCGGGCGGTGACGGCGGGCCACTGCTCGCGGTCGCGGGCGTCGTGCGCGAGCGCCTCCACGCGGGCGTTCTCGGCGTGCGCGCGGCCCGTCCGGCCCGTGGCCTCGATCACCGTCTGCAGGAAGCGGACCTTCTTGCCCACGGAGTCCACGAGGAGCGCGCGCCGGGCGCCCAGGCCCGCGGCGAGCGGGAGGCCGGGGAAGCCGCCGCCAGAGCCGATGTCCAGGAGGCCCGTGACGCCGCGCTCCCGGAGCGGGCGGACGGCGGCCAGGCTGTCCAGGACGTGGAGGCGGGCCACCTCGGCGGGCTCGCGGATCGCGGTCAGGTTGATCGCGGTGGTCCAGGCCAGGAGCAGGCGCACGTGGTCGTCGATGGCCTGGCGGACGTCCGGCGGGAGCTCCAGCCCCATCGCGGCGAGCCCCTCGTCCAGGACGTGGACGTACCCGGGGTCAAGCTCCGGGAGGTCCGTGACGCGCGTCGGGAGCGGATTCCTCGGGCGGTCGGGAGCACCCTCCATCCGGACATGCTCCGCACCGTCCGGGAGCCGCTCCCGGCGTCGTTCGTTCGCCGCCGCCGGCGTCGTCCGGTCTTGCGCCCTCCGGTTGGATCCGGCCCCGGTCTCCCGGTGGCCCCTCGCGGAGGGCGTGCCCCGAAGCGCGCGTGCTGCGTGCGGACTGCGGACGTTAGGCTCGCGGCGGGGTTGCGTCAATGGAAGTTGTCCACGATTCGAGGGGGGATGTGGGTGACCTGTGGACAAGTGGCCGCCGCGTGCGGGCCGGCGGCGGGCCGGGCGGCGCTCAGCCGGAGCTCTTGGCGCTGCGGACGGGCCGGCCCAGCGTGCGGCGGACCACGTCCACCACCTCGTCCACGTAGCGGTCCGCGTCCCCCTGCTCCGCGGCGGTGCGCACGCAGCCCTGGACGTGATCCTCCAGGATCAGGATGGAGACGGCGTCCACGGCGGCCCGCAGTGCGGCGGTCTGCTGGAGGATGTCCACGCAGTACTCCTCCCGCTCGATCATCCGGGCGATGCCGCGCACCTGTCCCTCGATCCTCGCGAGGCGCCGGACCAGCTGGGCCTTGTCCTTGGTGTAGCTGTGCCGGAAGGCGTCGTGGCCGACCGAACCCGCGTGGGCGGCATGGCCCACGTGTGCGCCGGTGGTCCTCGAGGTGGTCTCGGGCATGCGTGAATGATACCCCATGGGGGTATACGGTCCGGTTCGCACGCGCGGGCACACGCTTCGGTAGACTGACCATCCATGGACTACCGAGGCCAACCGACCACGCCGTCGGGTCGCCCCGCGCCCTGCGCCGCATGACGCTCGCAACGGCGGCCACCCGTCCCGCCTTCGCCCACGCAAGCGAGGCGGAGCTCGCACGGATCCTGGACTACTACCAGGTGGGCTGGGTCTACGAGCCGGACACGTTCCCCATCGGCTGGAACCTTGACGGTGACGTGGTGGAGAGCTTCTCACCGGACTTCTTCCTGCCGGACTGGGATCTCTACGTGGAGCTGACCACGCTCAAGCAGAAGCTGGTCCGCAAGAAGAACCGCAAGCTGCGCCGCCTGCGCGAGCTGTACCCGGACATCCGGATCAAGCTCTTCTACGCGCGCGACTTCCGGATGCTGCTGCTCAAGTTCGGACGCCTGGCGCTGGTGGACGAGCTCTCCGGCACCATCGGCCAGGCCACGCCGCCGCGGCCCGCGGACCTGATCGTGGACGAGGCGGGTGAGCACGCCGGGCTGGAGCTGCCGCAGCCGATGCGCTCCCTGGTGGAGGCCCGGATCGCCGGCATGGACGGGATCACCAGGGTGGATGACGAGGCGGAGGACGGGGCCGGGGCGACCGATGCCGATGCCACGACGCCGCCCGCGGACGGCCAGACTCGCGCCTCAATCCGCAACCGCGGGCGCCGTGCCCGGCGTCGTCGCCGCGAGGCGGAGGCCGCCGCGCTCGCGGGCACCACCACCGAAACCTTCCTGTGACCGGACCGGCCGTGCGCCATCGGCCCGGACGCGCGATCATCACCTCGTACCGCATCCCCCTGGAGGCATCGTCAGGCCCGTCATGAGTCGAACCATCGATCTCCGTGCCGACATCGGCGAGGTCCTCATCAGCGAGGAGGCCATTGCCGCCCGCGTCGCAGAGCTGGGCCGCCAGGTCACCGCTGACTACAGGGGTGAGCCGCTCACGCTCGTGTCGGTGCTCAAGGGCTCCCTGCCGTTCATGGCGGACCTGATGCGCCAGATCGAGCTGCCGGTCCGCATCGACCTCATGGAGGTCTCCTCCTACGGCGGCACCGCCACGGAGAGCAGCGGCCTCGTCCGGATCATCAAGGATCTCTCCGCCAGCATCGCGGGCGAGCACGTCCTCCTGGTTGAGGACATCATCGACACCGGGCTCACGCTGAACTACCTCGTGCGCTACCTGCGCGGCAAGAATCCGGCCAGCCTGCGGATCTGCACCCTGCTGGACAAGCCGGCACGCCGCCTCGCGGAGATCCCGGTGGACTACCGGGGCTTCGAGATCCCGGACCAGTTCGTCGTGGGCTACGGCCTGGACTACGGCGAGCGGTACCGCAACCTGCGCTTCGTGGGCGTGCTCCGCCCCGAGGTCTACAGCGCACCCGAATGATGCACCGGCGGTCTCTTGGCGGCGGACGGCGGCTCGCGGCGATCGGCGCGCTGATCGTGGTGACGGGCTGCCTGCTCCCGTGGTTCACGGTGGGCGGTGACGGTGGCCTCCCGCGCGAGGTCTACCGTGCGTTCAACTACTTCCCGGGCGTGGTGACCTTCCTCGCCGGCATGGGCACCCTCGCGCTCGTCGTCCTGCCGTACGCGGCGGGCGAGCGCCCGGTGGGCATTGACCGCGGGCTCTCCTTCGGGATCCTGGCCATCGCGGCACTGGGCGGCATCGCGCTCTGGCTGCCGCCGGTCCTCGCCGCGCCGGAGGGGCTGCTCCCAGACCGCGCGTACGGTCTCTGGATCGCCGCGGTGGGCGCCATCCTCATGGCCCGTGCCGCCTTCGAGATCGGGCAGGACCGCTCCCGCCGCTAGGCGCCGCGCCCGCGCCGCGTGACCGCCGTCACGGCAGTCGCCGGAACCCCGTCAGATCGCCGGGATCACCGCGCGGGCACGCCCGGCGGCGATCTCGATCGCATGGACGAGCTGGTCCCGGTCAAACGGCTTGCCCAGGAACGGCGTCCCCTCCGGGATGAGACCGGACGCGAACACCTCGTCAGACGACCAGCCGGTCATGTAGACCACGGGCAGACCCGGGTGCATCCGCGTGAGGCGGACCGCGAGGTCATGGCCGTCGATGCCCGGCATCATCAGGTCCGTCAGCAGGACGTCGAAGTGGAGACCGCCCTCCGCTGCGGCGAGCGCATCCTCCGGGAGGGCCACGGCCGTGACCTCGTACGAGGCGGCACGCAGCGTCCGCGTGACGATGGAGCGAACCGCCGCCTCATCCTCGGCAACCAGCACGTGGACCCGGTGGAAGGGCTTCGCATCCCCCTCCCCCGGGCCACCCGGCGCATCCGACTCGTCGTCGGCATCGGCCGGGGCGACGGGCACCACCGCCGGACGGTCGGCGGCGTCGTGCGCCACCACGGGGAAGTGCAGCTGGAACGTGGACCCCTGGCCCGGCGCGGACTCCACCGTCACGAAGCCCAGTGACTGGGCCATGGAGCCCTCCACGGACGACAGGCCGAGACCGCTGCCGTGTCCGGGCTCCTTGGTGGTGAAGAACGGCTCGAAGACGTGGCGGAGGGTCCGCTCGTCGATGCCGGAGCCCGTGTCGGTCACGGCGACACGCAGGAAGCGGCCGGGCTGGGCGGGCGGCCGCAGGCCCGGATGACCCGCCTCCACGACCACCTCGTCAAGGGTGATCCCGATCGTGCCGCCTGTGGGCATCGCGTCGCGGGCGTTGAGAACGAGGTTGACGACGGCCTGCTCCACGAGCCCGCGGTCCGCCATCACGATCTCACCCGCCTCGAGCGCCTCGTCGTGGAGGGCCACGTCAATGGTCTCGCCGGCGACGCCCGTGAGCATGGGCAGGAGCTCGCGCATCACGCCGCCGATGTCCAGGTGCTCCGGCTGGAGGGTCAGGCGGCGGCCGAACGCCAGGAGCTGGCGCGTGAGCGTGGCGGCGCGCAGGCCGGCCTGCTTGATGGCCCGCGCGTCCTCGCGGCGCGAGTCGCCCGGGAGCAGCGAGCCCACGAGGAAGTCCGCGTACCCGTTGATGGCCGCGAGCAGGTTGTTGAAGTCGTGGGCGATGCCGCCGGCCAGCCGCCCCAGCATCTCGGCGCGCTGGGTCTCGTCCAGGCGGGCGAGGAACTCACGCTGCTCCGTCACGTCCGCCACGGTGCCGTGGATGGACTCCACGCGGCCATCAGCACCGAGGACCACCTCGCCGGCGGCCACGGTGTGGCGGATGGTCCCGTCCGGGCGGACCATGTCCACGTCCACGGAGTACGACTCGCCGGTGGCGACGGCCTTGCCCAGCGCGGTCGCGAGGATCACCCAGCTCTCCGGCGTGTAGAAGGGCTCAAGGCCCGCCATCGTGGGGCCGGGCGAGCCGGGGGCCATGCCGGCGATGCGGCACATCTCGTCCGAGAGCTCCGCGGTGTCCGTGGCGGCGTGCCAGGTGAACGAGCCAACGTGCGCGATCCGCTGGGCCTGGGCGAGGTCGCGCTCCGCGCGCCGCAGCTCCGTGACGTCCGAGAGGACGCCGTGCCACACGCTGGCGCCGTCCTCGTCGCGCACCGCATTGGATTCGATGCGCAGGCGGCGGAGGCCGTGCGGCGTGTGAAATCGTCCCTCCATGCGGTATGGCAGGCGGGTCGCGTGTGCCTCCACCGACCCGCGGATGATTGCGGGCAGGTCGTCCGGGTGTGCCTTCGCGAACGCGATGCCGGCGTCCGCGACCACGGCCTCCGCTGAGACACCCAGCATGCGGGCGGCCTGCGGGCTGAGATAGTCGAATGCGAAGGCACCGTCGGTGCAGATGCGGAACGTGAACAGGCCGACCGGCAGCCGGTCGGCCATCTCGTCAAACAGGTCGTGCGGGGACGCCATGCGGATCAGGGGTTCATCGTGGGTACTCGTTCCTCCCTGCGCCCATCATCGCAGAGAACTCGGAAGCATGACGCCGCAGCCCGGAGCGTGGAACGGTGGAATCTGCGGCTCAGGGCGGCAACGGGAACGGGGCCGGGGACGCCGATGCGCCTGGGACCGGCACCGGGGCGACATCAACGGCCAGCCAGCGGACGTAGTCCCCGGACGGGTCCGCGAGCCGGATCACGTAGCGGCCAGGGCTCCAGGCCGCCACGGCCCCATCCGCGCCGGCCACATCCGGCACCCAAAGCTCGCCCAGCGCATTCGGGCCCGCCGGCTCCACGCGGTGATGACCGATCTCCCTGGCCACCCCATCCCGGACCCGGTAGAGCGTGCCCGTGGCACTTCGAGGCGGCCGCTCCGGCCCGGAGACGGGCGCACACCAGCCCAGCGCGATCACCTCCGTGGAGATCACCGGCTCCACGTGCAGGGACGGGTCCGCGGGGCCCGTGGCCGTGCCGGCCGCCTCCGCCGCCTGCCAGGTGCGGGCGCGGTGGCCCACCCAGTCCGAGATCGTGGCGATCCGCCAGGACGACGGGTAGGCGCACGTGGGCTCCACGAACGCCTGGGGGGAGGACGCGGCCGGGGGCAGCGCCTCGGACGAGGAGCCAGGCCCCGTGGGTCCGGTTGCCGCCGGGGCCGCCGAGGCCGCCGGGAGCAGGGAGGTCGGCGAAGGCGCCAGCCAGTCCCACGGGCGCACGAGGCCGACAATGAACGAGGCCGCCACGAGGGCGGCCACGATCATGGGTCCGGGACCACCGCGACCCACGGGCTCCGTGACGGGCTGCGTGAGGCGGGGTCCGTGCTGGGCCGGCGGCCGGGCGCCGTCGCCCCGCCCGGAAGCGGAGGTCACCCGGCGGCCGGCCCGGCGATTGGGCGGCTAGTCCTCGCCGAGGTACGCCTTCCTCACGGTCTCGTTCGACATCAGCTCGGCGCTCGGACCGGAGAGCACAACCTCGCCGGTCTGCAGCACGTAGCCGCGGTTCGCGATCGAGAGCGCCTGGAGGGCGTTCTGCTCGACGAGCAGGATGGTCATGCCGCGGTCGTTGATCTCGCGGATGATCTTGAAGATCTGCTGGACGAGGATGGGCGCCAGGCCCAGGGACGGCTCGTCCAGCAGGAGGACGGACGGACGGGTCATCAGCGCGCGGCCAATGGCGAGCATCTGCTGCTCGCCGCCGGACAGCGTGCCGCCCTTCTGGACGTGGCGCTCGCGGAGGCGCGGGAAGAGCTCGTAGACGTGCTCCACCTGCTCGTCGTTCTCCGCCTTGGTCCGCGTGAACCCGCCCATGAGCAGGTTCTCATAGACGGTGAGGCGCGAGAAGATGCGCCGGCCCTCGGGGGCGTGGCCGATGCCCATGGTCACCAGCTCGTGCGGGGGCACGTGGCTGATGTCCCTGCCGGCCAGCTCCACGGACCCGTGCCGGGGATGGAGGAGGCCGGAGATGGTGCGCAGCGTGGTGGTCTTGCCGGCGCCGTTGGACCCGATGAGGGTCACGATCTCGCCGCGGTTGACCTCCACGTTGACGCCCCGGAGGGCGTGGATCGCCCCGTAGTAGGAGTTGACGTCGTGGAGCCGGAGCAGGACGTCGGACTTCGTCTCGGCGGTCATGCTGCCGGTGCTCCCAGGTAGGCCTCGATGACGCGCGGGTCCCTGCGGACCTCCTCCGGCGTCCCCTCGGCGATCTTCTCGCCGTGGTCCAGGACCGTGATCCGGTCACTGATGCCCATGACGAGCTTCATGTCGTGCTCGATGAGCAGGATCGTGAGACCCAGCTCGTCGCGCAGCTTCTGGATCAGGCGGACGAGGTCGTTCGTCTCCTTGGGGTTCATGCCGGCGGCGGGCTCGTCCAGCAGCAGGAGCCGCGGATCCGACGCGAGCGCACGGGCGATCTCCAGGCGGCGCTGGTCGCCGTACGGGAGGTTGTGCGCGGCCTCGTTGCCCTTGCCCTTGAGCCCCACCAGGGTGAGCAGCTCCTCGGCGCGGCGCTCGGCGGCATGCTCCTCCTCGCGCACCCGGCGCGTGCTGAGGATCGCGCCGAACAGGCCGCCCTTGAGCTTGACGTGCATGCCGATGAGCACGTTCTCAACGGCCGTCATGTTCTTGAAGAGGCGGATGTTCTGGAAGGTCCGGCCCACGCCCGCCTCGACCATGTCGTTGGGCCGCGCGGAGCGGAAGATCCCGATGCCGGCGAGGCGCTTGTGGTACCAGACCGGCCGGATGATGGACAGCAGGAGCGAGCCCACCAGGATCAGCAGGACGAGGAAGCCCACGAGCGCGAGGAGCCTGCCGGACAGGATCCCCGCCTGGGCGCCCAGGAAGGCGAGCAGGCCAAGGATCAGCGCGGGGCCGATCCAGACGAGGGACTCCAGGGCCAGCCTCTCCGGCCGGGCGATCATCTTGCGCCCGTTGAACTCCACGGAGCCGTCCGTGGGGTCGATGACGCCGAGAAGGACGTTGAAGAACGTGGTCTTGCCGGCACCGTTGGGGCCGATCAGGCTCACGATGGACTTCTCCGGGATGGTGAAGTCCACCTTGCTCACGGCCACGAGGCCGCCGAAGCGGCGGGTGACGCCGCGCGCGACGAGGATCGGGGTGTTGTCGAGAACGCCGCTCACCGCTGGCCCTCCTCGGTGGTGGCCTCGGCCGTCGTCAGGGCGTCCTGCTCCGGCTCGGTCACCTCGGTGTGCAGCTCGCGCTTCCTTCGACTGTTGGGGAACAACCCCTCCGGTCGCATCAGCATCATCGCCACGAGCGCCAGGCCGTACAGGAGGAACTGGAGCTGGATGAAGTCCACGTCCTTGAGGAACGGGACCTGGGTGCTGTCGAAGAACTGGTTGAGCGACTTGAGAAGCACGTTGTTGATCGTGTAGATCACGAAGGCGCCAACCGCCACGCCCCAGAAGTTGCCCATGCCGCCGAGGACCACCATCGCGAGCACCGTGAAGGACACGATGAAGGTGAACTGGTCCGCGGAGACCGTGACGAGCTTGGCGGCGTTGAAGACGCCGGCGATTCCCGCCGTGGAGGCGCCGAGGGCGAAGGCGAGGAGCTTCGTGGTGACGGTGTTGATGCCGTTGGCGGCCGCGGCCAGCTCGTCCTCGCGGATGGCCTCCCA
>CAIYZX010000278.1 GCA_903930745.1 uncultured Chloroflexota bacterium
CGGCGTGCTGCGCGCCCGCTGCTCCAACGACCTGATCAAGCTTGCCGAGCTGCTCCACGTGCCGATCATCTCCTCCTGGCGTCGCGGGGACGTGATCCCCAATGACCATCCGCTCTATCTCGGCATGACCGGCTTCGGCAGCCCGGCCGTGGTCCGGGAGCGCCTCGCCGCTGCCGATGCCCTCCTGGTCGTCGGCGCACGGCTCAACGAGCCCACGTCGTACGAGTACCGCGTGCCGGCCATGGGCCAGCGCTGGATGCACGTGGACCTCGCGCCACGCACGGGTCCGGTGGGCTTCGCCGACGCCCCGGAGCGGGCCATCCGCTCCGACGCCCGCGCGTTCCTGCGGGCCGCGGTGGCCAGGCTCAAGGACGCCGTGCTGCTCGCGGAGCCGCTGGCGGCGAGAGATCGTCACAACGCCGCGGATCGCGCCGCCTGGGAGGCGGCCACCGTGGTGGACCACGGAACCTGGACGGGCCCCGGCGTGCATCCCGGCAGGATCGTCATGGACCTGCGACGCCTGCTCCCGGACGACGCGATCGTCACCACGGACGCCGGCGGGTTTGGCGGCTGGTTCGCCCGCGGGTTCCGCTTCAAGCGCCCCGGCACCTTCCTGGGTCCCACGTCCGGCGCCATGGGGTACGGCTACCCCGCGGCCCTCGCGGCGGCCCTCGTGCACCGCGAGCGGCGCGTCGTGGCGCTGGTCGGTGACGGTGGCATGGGCATGACCCTCGCGGAGGTGGAGACCGCGGTGCGCGAGGGCGCCCACGTGGTGGCCATCGTCTTCGACAACGAGCGGTACGGGATGATCCGCGGCTACCAGGATCGCGCGGGCAGCCCGTCCGCCCCGGGCACGGATCTCGGACCCCTGGACTTCGCGGCAGCGGCGCGGGCCTGTGGCGCACGGGGCGTGCACGTGGACACGGACGCCGCCTTCGAAGGCGCGCTCCGGACGGCGCTCGCCGCCTCCGGACCCACGGTCATCCAGGTGGCCCTGGACCGCCGCTGGGTCAGCGTTGACCTGCCGGCCTACCGCGACGGCGCGTGATGCGACCCACGCTGCACATGGTCCCGGAGGCCGCCTGGGACGCCCATGACGCCGCCGCTCCCTACGCTCCCGCGGCATACGCGGACGAGGGGTTCATCCACTGCACGGACGGCGACGACGAGATGGTCAGGACGGCCAACCGCTTCTACCGGGAGGCAGCCGGCTCCTTCCTCGTCCTGACCGTGGACCTGGATGCCACGGGCAGCCCCTGGCGCGTCGACGAGCCGGGCCGCCCGTACCCGCACATCTACGGGACGATTGCGCCCGGGGCCGTCATGGACGTCCGCCGGCTGGTCCGGGACGGGGACGGCGGCTTCACGGGGATCACCGCCCGCTGACGCGTGCTCCCTCGTCCGGGGGGAGCATCAGCGCCCCCAGCACCGCGCCCGCGGTCGTGAAGGCGATCGCGAGGCCAAACGCCGCCGCCACGCCCTGGACCACGATGGCGCCGCCGATCGCCGCGCCGAACGGGTAGCCCATGAAGTTCATGGACATGGACACGGCGAAGGCGCGCCCCATCCACGCCTGGTCCGTGCGGCGCTGGCGCAGGGTGAACATCGCCACGTCCAACGGACCGTTCAGGAAGCCGGTCAGCGCCATGACGGCGACCACGACCGGCAGGGTAGGGGAAAGCAGCAGGAAGACGGTGCTCGCGGCCATGCCGGCCATCGCGATCACCAGGATCCGGCGCTCGTGGCCCATGACCCTCCAGCGGCCCGCGATGAGGGCGCCGATCCCGCCGGTCACGCCGCCCACCGCGAAGACGATGCCCACCATGCCCTCGCCCTGGCCCAGCTGGCCCAGGAGCAGGACCGGCACCACGATCGTGACCACGCCCCAGCCCAGGTTCAGGACGGCCAGCGAGACGCCAAGGCCACGCAGGGTGGGGTTGCGGAGGGTGTAGGAGAGGCCCTGCCAGGCGTCGCGGACGAGGCTTCCCGTGCTCGCCACCGCGGTTCGCGGATCGGGAGCACCGAACAGGACGGCGGCAGAGGCGCCGTAGAGCAGGGCGATGAGCCCCAACGTCACGGGGCCGCCGGCCACCTGTGCCAGGAACCCCGCCGCCGGAGGCCCAACCAGCGTGGCCACCACGTACCCGTTGGAGTCGATGGCGTTGGCACGCTCCCAGAGATGCCTGGGGACGATGATGGGGAAGAGGGTCCGCAGGCCCAGGGAGGCGAGTGGGCCGGTCATGCCCACGAGGCCCGTAAGTGCCACAAGGAGCCACTCGTTGAGAAGGCCCGTGATCGCCAGGGCGGCGATGGCGAGGAGGAGGAGGGCGCCGGCGGTCTGGCCGGCGATGATCAGGCGCGTCCGTCCGTGGCGGTCCAGCAGCGCGCCGATGACCGGTGCCATGAAGAGGCCCGGCGCCACGCTCGCGAACGTGACGATGCCGGCGAGGGCGGGGGAGCCAAAGCGCCCGAGGGCGAACAGCACGATGGCCACGCCCAGCATGGAGCCGCCGATCCGGGCGATGACCATCCCGAGCAGGATCCGGCCCATCCTGGGGATCGCGAAGAGCGCCCGGTAGGACGGGACGGGTGGCCGGCCGCCCTGCTCCGCTGTGCCCCCGGCGGACCCGCCAGGTGGCACGGCCAGGCCGCCCTCAGGCGATGCGGTCTGGTCGTCCGCCTGCATCACCGAACGCTACCAGGGACCGGAGGCCACCCAGCGCGGACGCAGGCCGTGCTGGGATCCGAGCCCACGGGAGCCCATGGGGTCGCCCGGCTCCGGGGCCAGCACAGGGCGGGCGGTGGACGCGCGCGGTCTCATCGACCCGTCGCCTTGCGGCGGTGTCCGGCGCGCTTCGGAGCCGGCGCCTGGGACTCGGCGGCCTGGTGGTCCAGGATCTGCTTCCAGATCTTGCCCATCCCGGGGCGCATGAGGTCCCGCGCCTCAGCCTCGCCGTCACGGTCGCGGCGGCGGTTGCGCTCCGCCTCCCGGGGATCCATCTCCTCGTCCATGCCGCCATCGTGTGCCGTCATCCGTGCGCCCGTCAACCACCGGAAGGCCCGCATCGCCCGGCTCTGGCAGACTTCGGGGCGTGAGCACCCCGTCCAGCGCCCCCGGCCGCGCAGCCGCGTCCGGATCCACCATCTCTCTCGTCGGCCTCTTCGTCGTCGCGCTGGCGCTGCGTCCGCAGCTGTCCGCCGTTGGGCCGCTGGCCCAGGGGATGATCGACGACCTGGGCACGACCCACGCGGAGCTGGGGCTCCTGACTGCGGTCCCGGTCCTGTGCATGGGCCTCTTCGCCCCGTTCGGGCCGCCCATCGCCCGCTGGGTCGGCGCCCGCGGCGGCATCGCGGTCTCGGTGGCCGCGCTCATTGCCTTCGGGCTTGCACGGGCGCTCGCTCCCTCGTTCCCCGCCCTCCTCGTGGTCACGCTGGGCGTTGGCGTCATGACGGCGATCGTGGGGCCCATGCTCCCGATGTTCGTCCGTGGCCGCCTCCCAGACCGCATGGTGGCGGGCACGGCCTCGTACGCCGCCGGCACGAACCTTGGCGCCGCCCTCGCGACGGCGCTCGCGGTGCCCCTCACGGTCGTTCCAGGGGACTGGCGCGGCTCGCTCGTCGCCCTGTCTGCCGCCTCGCTGGTGAGCCTGGGCGCCTGGCTTGTCCTGAGCCGCCCTCGCAGCGCAGACGTCGCGCATCCCGCGGAGCCCCGGGTCCGCCCCACCATCTCCATCCCGCACCTGCCCCTCGGCCGGCTGGTGGCGTGGGCCATCGGCCTCCTGTTCGGCCTCCAGTCGTGGCTCTTCTACGGGACCACGGCGTGGATGGCAAGCGTCTACGTGGAGCAGGGCTGGCCGAAGGAACAGGCCGGCCTCCTTCTCACCGTGGTGCTGTTCGCCAGCCTCTCCGGCATCACCGTCGTCCCATGGCTCTCCCGGCGTGGTGGAACACGGCGCGCGATCCTCGCGGGGGCCGCGGTGAGCTCTGCCACGGGGCTCCTGGGCATCTGCCTGGTCCCGGGACCGGCCGTCCCCTGGGCGATCCTGCTGGGCCTTGGCCTGGGCTCCACCTTCACACTTGTCCTCACACTGCCCACGGACATCAGCGCGGATCCGCGCGAGGCCGGTGGTGCCGCGGCCCTGATGTTCCTCGTGGGCTACCTGTTGGCATCGCTGGCGCCGTTCGTGATGGGCGCCGTGCGCGATGCGACGGGCAGCTTCGCGGCCAGCCTGTGGCTCCTCGTGGCGATCGCCGTGGCGATGGTGCCGCTTGGCTGGAGCATGTCGCCGCAGCGCCTGCACCCCGCCACGAGGCGGTGACGTCCGGCTGGCGACCCGAGGCGCGGGACGATGGAGCCGCGGTGCATCGCGGCACCGGGTTTGGACGCCCGGGCGGCCGCGAGGACCGCCATGGGGTTGCGCCCGCTCGTACGATGCTCCCTGCAGTTATCCGTCAAACGCCGTAGCACCGGAGGATCCCGATGACCAGGTCCCGTTCGCGCGCGTCGCGAGCCATCGTGTTCGCGCTCGGCGGCGCAGTGCTCGCGGGCGCTCCCGCAGCAGCGGGGAACCCCGTCACGCGGACGCTGGTGCCCATCGGCTCGGACTACCAGCCGGACACGATGCAGCTCCTCGCGACGCAGGCGGTTGCGCACGACACGGACGGCACGGTGCGGATCCTGGTCATCCCCATCACCTACGGGACAGACGCCTACGTCACGAAGAGCGGTGAGCGCAACCAGAACGAGACGCTCGCCCAGGCGCGCACGGACCTGATGCAGGCGGCGTGCGAGGTGGTGGCTCCCATGACGAAGACCTGTGCAGCGCAGATGGTCCCGGTGCTGGTCCGCGACGACGCCTACCTCGCCGCCAACCTCGCCGCCTTCGACACTCCGGTGGACGGCATGTTCGTCCTGGGCGGCGACCAGACGATCGCCATGCAGGTGGTTGCGGGCACGCCGTTCGAGGCCCGCATGGCCACGGCGTGGAACCAGGGGACGCCGATGGGCGGCAACAGCGCCGGCGACGCCGTCCAGAGCCAGACCATGATCAACGGCTACTTCACGGGCTACGGCCCGGCGACGTCCATGCGCCGCAACGCCGTGGACGTCTGGACCTATGACGGCTCCGGTGCCGAGAGCGACCTCACCCGCGGCCTGATCTTCGGCTTCCCGGACGTGATCATGGACCAGCACGTGTTCGAGTACGGCCGGACCGGCCGGTCGCTCAACGTGGCGCTCCAGTACAACCAGGTGCTGCTGGGCATGGACGCTGCCACGGGTGCGGTGGTGCGCGACTACCGGACGCTGTCGGATGTCACGGGCGACACGTCGGGCTACGTGATCGACCCGCTCACCTACGGTGCCACGGGCGCCTGGCGCGGCCCCAGCGCCACCCTGTCCATGCGTCGCGTCGCCCTGAGCCTCCTCGCCCCCGGCACGGACGGCTACGACTTCGCGGCCCGTGTGCCCACGGTCGCGGGCGTCGCACAGGCGGCCCCGTCCATCGGCGGCCGCTCGTACCCCGCCTTCACCACGCCGAAGGGGGCGGGACCCCTCCTGCTCGCGGGCGGCATCATGGACAGCCCGTCCGGGATCGTCGCGCAACGGTTCAAGGCGCTCGCGGGCGGCGAGCAGGCGAAGCTCGTGGTCCTCGCGCTGGGGTACGCCAGGAGCACGGACGCCCAGGCCGACGCGAAGGCGCTCGCCGCCGCGCTGCAGGCCGGGACCACCGCATCCGTCCAGTGGTTCGTGGTGGACGGCAAGACCTCCGCCAGCACGATCGCCAATGCCATCAAGGGCGCCACGGGCATCGTGGTGACGGCCCCGGACCGGGCTCTCGTGGGCCCGGCCCTCGCCGCGCAGGCCACGGTGGTCAACGCCGTGAAGAGCCGCTGGACCGCCGGCAAGGTGCTCCTCGCGGACAACGCCGCTGCGGCCGCCCTCGGCGGGACCTACATCGCCGACGGGATCTCCGCGGACGTGGAGGTCTCCGCGCCGGAGGACATGCTCCAGGCGGGCGTGACCGTTGCCACGGGTCTTGGCTGGGTGGCGAACCTGGACGTCCAGCCGCGCCTGCTGCCGGACCAGAGCTGGCCGCAGCTGTTCCGGCTGGTGGCCGCCCGGAAGACGAGCCTGGGTGCCGGTCTCGATCTCGATACCGCCCTGGAGATCTCCGGCGGGACGGCGGTGGCGCGTGGCGCGTCCGCGGCCGTGATCGTGGACGGACGGAAGGCCGCCTTCGGCGTGGGGACGAACACCTCGCTCTCCGCGCGGTGGATGGTCCTCGACAGCTTCACGGACGGCGAGACCGTCGCTCCGTAGGTGCGGCGGCTCCGGGGGGCCGGAGCACGCACGTCGCCGGCGCGCCGCAGGTCCCGAACCTGGGGCTCAGGCGCGCCGGGCGATCACCGAGAAGGACAGCGGCACCCGGCCGCGCTGGTCCGCGCGCACGTCCCGGTGCCCGCCCCACCAGTCAACCGGGTGCTCCGTGACCTGCTCCAGGCGCAGGCCGGCGCGCGACAGCGCGGTGATCACCTCGCCCAGCGTCCAGGCGCGGGCGTACTTCCAATGCTGCTCGCCGTCCGGGATGGAGAGCTGGGCGATGTACCCCGGGTGCCAGCCCCGCGACGCCTCCGGACCAGCGAAGTAGTCGTAGTCCGTCATGAGCCAGCCGCCCTCGTCGTCGCCGTCGAAGAGCCACTCCGCGGGGTGGCCCTCGAAGATGACCAGGCGGCCCTCCGGGGCCAGCAGGCGATGGAGCGTGCGCGCCCAGGCGTCCAGGTCCGCGAGCCAGATGATGGAGCCGCGGCCCGTGTAGACGAGGTCACCCGTGCCATCGAGGTCGTGTGGGACGTCCAGGACGTCCGCCTCAACGAACATTGCCCGGGCGTTGGCGGCGGCAGTCAGAAGGCGTGCCACCGCGAGCATCCGCGGGCTGAAGTCGATGCCCACCACCTCGTCCGCGCCATGGTTCAGCAGCGACAGGGTGTCCTGGCCCCCGGCGCACTGGACGTGGATGGCCCGGCGGCAGCGTCCGCGCAGGTCGCCGATGAGCTCCTGCTCCACCGCGAGGAGGCTGGACCCGCCGGCGCGGATCAGCTCGATGGCGCCATCCACCCAGCGCTCGTAGTCCTCGGCGGCCTCGTCCCACGCGATGCGGTTGGCGGCGTGCCAGCCTCGGACGTCTGCGGCCTCCTCGGGCGTGGCGGGGCGGACGTCCGGGTCCTGGAGATCCTCACGGCTCTCGAGGTCCATCGGGGTGGCGTCATCGGCGGGGTGGTGCGTGTCCATCGTCACGGAGGATAGCCCAGGGAATCACTGGGGCCGCCGTCCCTGCGGACGACGGCCCGGGCCTGCATTGACAGCCGGGACCAGCGTGGGTCCCGGCAGCGCTGCCGGCGGTCGGGAGGCTATGCCACCGACCGCCCGGCTCTGCCGGCCCGGGTTTCGTCGGAGTAGTTGCCCGCACGGGGAACCGTCGCCAGGTTCGTGGCGCCGCGTGATGCGTCCTCGCTCGCGGTCAGCCGACGCAGCTCCAGCTGCTGTCGTCGCGAGCCATGCCCAAGGGCCGTTCGCATCGCCATCTCCGGCTGCCTTCCGGGACGTCCTCCCGTGGGGGAGGGGGTTGGTGTCTCCATTATCCTCCGGTCCGCAATACCCCTACGGGGCATCCGATCGGGGAGTGGCACGGTTCCTGACCGCCGCCGGTTACCGGAGCGCGAGGCGGAGGATGCTGCTGTTCATCCCGCCGGCCGTGTCCGTCGCCTTGACCTGGAGGCTCATCGTGCCGGCGCTGCCGCCCGCCTTGGGGGTGATCAAGGCCGTCCACCGGGTGCTGGTGACCTGGGTCATCGTCACGGTCCAGGAGGCGAGGCCCGGCTGGCGGACGACGAGGCGCGGCGTCATGGAGAGCGGCTCCGCGGTGGTCGCGGTGACGGTGATCGGCGTGCCGCGGGTGGCTGATGTGGCCGATGTGGTGATGCGGAAGGCGTCCGCGATGACGGTCGTGGAGAGCGTGGCGGCCTGCTCGCCGTTCGTCGCCGTGACCACGAGCCGGTACGTGCCGGGTGCCAGGGCGGCGCCGTCGTCGCGCGTGCCATCCCAGGTCCAGGTCGCCGGGCCGGCGGGCAGCTCCACGGCGGCGAGGCCCGTTCGGACGAGGGTGCCCGTGAGATCCACAACCGAGACGGACACCGTCGC
>CAIYZX010000279.1 GCA_903930745.1 uncultured Chloroflexota bacterium
CGGCACGGCCGGCCGGTGGCGAGCGTGACCATGGCGGGGTGCGTTTCGCCGGGGAACGGCGAGCCGTCCTCGTGGATGGCCGCCCACCGGGGATCCATGGAGGTCCGCCCGGACATCTGGTCCGCGGTCAGGCCAAGGATCTGCTCGGCGGCGCGGTTGCACGAGACGATGGCGCCGTCAGGGCGCTGGACAACGATGCCAGTGGCGACGGCATCGACGATCGCCTCGACCGATACCGCCCCACCGTCGGGGCCCTGCGGTTCGTGCGACACGAGGCGTTCTCCGGCGGCTGGGTGCGTACCAGTGACAGTACAGAGGCACCGGCCGCCGGAACATCCCCCAAGGTGTCCCTGCACCGTCGTGCAGGGCCGGAATCCCCCCGCAGGCTAGACGCTGATCACCACGGTGCCGGCCAGCTTGTCATGCCAGCCCTGCCGACGGCCGTCGAACAGGATCCAGATGTAGCCAAGGCCGAAGATGCCGCTGATGATGTACGAGAGGAACCGGCCGAGGGCCTGCCCCCAGCCGATGGGGCCGCCGTCTCGGAGGCGGACGACGCGCAGGCCCATGGCCTTGTAGCCGATGGTCTGGCCGCCGTGAGTCCAGCCCCAGGGCTTGTACAGGATCAGCCCCAGGGCGGCCATGCCGATCAGCGCGAATCCAAGGTAGGCGAGCGGACCGGGGACACCATCGCTACCCGCGCCCAGGACCACCAACGTGCTGCCAACGCCGCTGGCAACCAGTGCGAGCAGGCCGAGGATCAGGCCATCGATGAGGTACGCGAAGAAGCGGCCGAGGCGGCTGCCCCACGTGATCCCCTGCGACTGGTACGCGTTGCCCATGGTGTGTGACCTCCGTGGGACGCGGGGGTTGGTGGCGGGTGTGAGTGCGGTTGCCCGGCACTCCGGCCGATCAGGCCGGGGCGGCGGTTCCGATGGTATCGGTCCCCATGTAGGGACGCAGCACATCCGGCACGCTGACCGTGCCATCGGGGTTCTGGTAGTGCTCCAGGATGGAGGCCACGATGCGCGCGAGCGCGAGGCCGGACCCGTTGAGCGTGTGGACCAGCTCCGGCTTGGCGCCCTTCTCCGGGCGATAGCGGATGGCCATGCGGCGGGCCTGGTAGTCGCCGAAGTTGGAGCAGGAGCTGACCTCAAGCCAGCGCTCCACCGCGGGGGACCAGACCTCCAGGTCGTACTTCTTGCGCTGGACGAAGCCCATGTCGCCGGTGCTCATCAGTAGCACGCGGTACGGGAGGCCCAGGAGCTGGAGCAGGTGCTCCGCCCGGCCGGTCATCCACTCGAGCGCCTCGGGGCTGTTCTCCGGCTTCTCGAAGAGGACCATCTCCACCTTGTCGAACTGGTGGACGCGCAGGATGCCGCGGGTGTCCTTGCCGGCGGCGCCCGCCTCACGGCGGAAGCACGGCGAGTAGGCCGCGTACCGGATGGGCAGCTGGTCCGCGTCGAGGATCTCGTCGCGGAGCAGGTTGGTGACCGGGACCTCGGCGGTGGGGACCATGTACAGCTCGTCACGGGTGACGACGTACATCTGGTCTTCCTTGTCCGGGATCTGGCCCGTGCCGCGCGCGGACGCGGTGTTCACCACGGCGGGCGGCCACACCTCGGTGAAGCCGTGCTCCGTGGTGTGGACGTCCAGGAACCAGGAGATCAGCGAGCGCTGCAGGCGGCTGCCCTGGCCCTTGTAGACCGGGAAG
>CAIYZX010000280.1 GCA_903930745.1 uncultured Chloroflexota bacterium
CGCGAGGGCCGGCGAATGCAGGCGGCGCGGCGACGCCGGGCGGCGTGACCGCCGGCCCGTGGATCAGCCCTCGTGGCCGTGCCGGCGGATGCTGTGGAAGGCCTCGAGCGCCTCGCCCTCGCGACCGAGGATGCGCAGCGCGTCGCCGGCGACCAGCGCAAGACCCGGGTCCGCCGGCAGGGCGCCGATCTCGTCGAGGACCGCCTGTGCGAACGCGGGCTCCAGGCGGATCGAGACGGCGAGCCGGATGGCGGCCGTCGCGAGATCGCCATGCGCAAGCGCGCCACGACCACCCGCGTACGCCTCGGCGGCCGCCTGCGCGGCCCCGCGCCGGGCGCGTGCAGCAGCGGACAGGCTCGCTGGGGCGGGAGCGTCCGGCGCATCGCCGGGATCGGCATCCGCCTCGTCCGCGATGGACACCGGCGCCATCACGGGCACCATCGCGGCCGGCTCGAATGCCGCGGGCGCGGCGGGTGCCACGGTCGTCACGCCCATCACAGGCGTCGCCGGCAGCCGCGGCGCGTCCGGCACGTCCGGCACGTCCGGTGCCGTTGCGGCATCCGGCCAGATCAGGCTCCGCGACATCCCCGCGAACACGGCGTCCAGCTGTCCTCCCGCGGCCTCGAGCGCACGGTTCGCCAACGCCAGCGCCTCGTCCGGCCGGTCCATGGCGGCCATCGCCTCAGCCGCAACCACCAGCGTCAGCAGCTCGTCGCGGCCGCGGTCCACGGAGTAGAGCGCCGCCTCCCCCGCTCCGGCGAGATCGCCGGTGCGCCAGCGCGCCTCGGCGAGGTCGGCGAGCGCCTCCTCGTCCAGGACGCCGCGGCCGGCGAACGCCTCCAGCTCCGCCCGTGCAAGAGCGAGGGCGCCCGCCCGCAGGTGGAGACGCGCCATCCGGAGCGCGATCGCGCGGCCGGGCGGCACATCGGCCGCTGCCACCTCAACGGCGTCGGCGCCGGCGGCCTCCTCGAACGCGTCGGCATCGGCCTCGGTCCGCGCTCCGGCCTCCAGGAAGGCGTCGGCCGCCTCCTCGAGCGGCAGGCGCAGGATCTCCGGCCGGTCGTCCATCACGGCAGCCGCAGGTGGCGCTCAAGGCCGCGCAGGTACCGGGCGGGCGCCACGGCGGCCATCCGGAGCCCCTCGTCGCGGAACAGCTGCGTGGCGAGGCGGATGATGTCCGCCGGCTGCACGGCCTCCACGGACGCCAGCGCCTCGTCCAGCGAGTACACGCGGTCGTGCAGCGCCTCCTGGCCGCCCACCCACGACGCGAGGTGGCGGGTGTCGTCCATGCGCAGCTCGAGGCCGCCCGCAAGGTAGGCCTTCGCCTTGCGCAGCTCCTCGTCCGGCACGGGCGCCTCGGTCAGCCGGACCAGCTCCGCGAGGATCGCCTCCACCGCCGCCGGCAGGTGCATGGGGTCCACGCCCGCGGAGATCTCCAGGGCGCCCACGTCCGCGTATTCCACGATGCCGGAGCTCACGTCGTAGGCCAGGCCCTTCTCCTCCCGCACGCCCAGGAAGAGGCGGCTGGACATGCCGTCGCCCAGCACGGCGTTGAGCACCGCGAGGTTCCAGGCGTCCGCGTGGTCACGCGGCAGCGCCGGGAGCGCGATGGCGAGCTGCGCCTGGGCGGTGGTGCGCCGGCCGGGCATGAAGCGCGGGCCCGCGGGAATGGCGGGTGCGGGCGCGTAGCCGGGTGCCGGGATCGAGCCGGCGGACGGGGGTGCACCGGCGACGAATGCGGCCGCCACCTGGGCGACGACCGCCTCGTGGTCCACGTCACCCGCGACGGCGACGACGGTGTTGGACGGCTGGTAGCGCGCCGCCCAGAAGTCCCGGATCACGTGCGCGGGCAGCGAGCGGATCCCGGCCTCGTCGCCACAGATCTCGCGGCCCAGCGGCCCGTCCCCGAAGAGCGCCTGCTGGATCAGCATCTGGCCCCACTCCGCCGGGTCGTCCAGGTACGACCGGATCTCCTCGATGATCACCGTCCGCTCCGCGTCGATGTCCGCGTCCGCGAGGGTGGGCCGTGTCACGAGCTGCCCCAGGACGTCGATGGCGGTGGTTGCCTCGCGTCGCGGGACGCGCGCCCAGTAGACCGTTGACTCCCGGTCCGTTGCCGCGTTCGCGGACCCGCCCACGCCCTCGATGGCCTCGCTGATGGCGCGGCTGGAGGGGTAGCGGGAGGTTCCCTTGAACGTCAGGTGCTCCATGAAGTGGGCGACGCCCGCCTCGCCGGGACCCTCCAGGCGGGACCCGGCGAGCACGTACGCGGCCGCGGAGACCGACCGGGAGCCGGGCAGCGTCGCCGTCACGACGCGTGGGCCACCG
>CAIYZX010000281.1 GCA_903930745.1 uncultured Chloroflexota bacterium
GGTGAACGGGACGCGGACCGCCACCAGCCCGGACGGGCTGACCACCACCTGGCACGCGGACCACGTCCGCGAGCTCGTCGTGAACGCCGCCCCGGACTACGCCTCGCGAACCGTCACGTCCGCCGGGGGCGTCACGGTCATCGTGCTCGTCCGTCCGGGCCAGCCCGCCGGTGCCATCGCGGACGCCGCCGTCACGGCCCTGGACCGCCTCACCGCCCGCCTGGGCCCCTTCCCGTGGCCGGTCCTGCGCATCGTCCAGTCCAGCGGCGGCTACGGCATGGAGGGCCCGGGGATCGTCTGGATCCCGGGCGGCGTGGCGGCGTCCAACCGCGCGTACCTCGTCACGCACGAGATCGTCCACCAGTGGTTCTACGGCGTGGTGGGCAACGACCAGGCGCGCGAGCCGTTCGCGGACGAGGCGCTCACCGACATGGTGGCGAGGAACGTCCTGGGCATGCGGCGCGGGTCCCGCTGCCCCACCGCCCGGCTGGACCGGCCCATCTACGACTACTCGGCCGCCTGCTACTACGAGACCATCTACATCGGCGGCGGCAACCTCATCGACGACGCCCGGCGCACCATGGGCACCGCCACGTTCTACGCCACGCTGCGGCGGTATCTTGCGGACCACCGGTGGGGCCTGGTGCACACCCGGACGCTGCTGGATGCGCTGGACGCCGCGACGCCCACGGACCTGGCCGCGGGCTGGCGCACCCGCTTCCCCACCCTGTACTGACCGAAGCCGCCCGGAGCCAGAGCCACGCCGATGCCCATCCCCGCCACGCTCCGTCTCGCCACCGCGGCGGACGCCGCCGCCATCGCCGCGATCTACGCGCCGTACGTCACGGACTCCGTGATCAGCTTCGAGCTCGTGCCGCCGGACGCCGCGGAGATGGCGGGGCGCATCGAGAGGATCGTCGCCCGCACGCCGTACGTGGTGGCGGAGGTGGACGGCGTGGTCCGCGCGTACGCGTACGGGTCGCGGCACCGCGACCGCGCGGCGTACGACTGGACCGTGGAGACCACGGTCTACGTGGACCGCTCGCTGCACCGCTCCGGGCTGGGCCGGCGAACGATGGTGGCGGTCCTGGACCTGCTGCGCCTGCAGGGCGCCCACCTCGCAGTGGCGGGGATCACGCCGCCCAACCCCGGGTCCATCGGGCTGCACGAGGCGCTGGGGTTCCGGGACATCGGCACGTTCGAGGCCATCGGGTACAAGTTCGGCGCCTGGCACGGCGTCACGTGGATGGCCCTGGAGCTGGGACCGCGCGCGGACGTGCCTGCACCGCTTCGGCCCATGCCGGAGCTTGCCGTGACGGCGGAGGCGGAGATGCGCGAGATCCTGGAGCGGGGCTCGCGCTAGTGGGCGCTGCGGTTCGCGAGGCGCCGAGCCGTCAGCGGTCTGAGGGCCGGCGGCCCACCACCCACCACGCGGACGGGAAGACCACGGCGGCGGCCACGGCCTTGGCAAGGTCCAGCCACAGGAACGGCAGGAGGCCCTTGGCGATGGCGTCAGACGGGCTCATGCCGGTCACGAGCGCCAGCCAGGGCACACCCAGCAGGTAGATGACCGCGGATGCGAGGACGGTGGCGCCCAGCGAGCCCGTGAGACGGCGGTCCCAGCCAAGCTCCGCGAGCCGGCCAACGAGCGCTCCCGCGGCGATGAAGCCCAGGAGGTAGCCGCCCGTGGCGCCCCAGATCACGCCGATCCCGCCCTTGCCCTCCGCGAAGAACGGGAGTCCGATGACGCCGAGTGCGACGTAGAGCGCGGCCGCGATCCCGCCACGGCGGAGACCGAGCGCGCCGCCCACGACGAGGACGCCGAAGTTCTGCAGCGTGATGGGCACCGGGTTGCCCGGCAGCGGGATCACGACTCGCGAGGCAAGGAAGATCAGCACGGCGCCGGTGATGACCAGGATCACATCCCGGAGACGGGGCGAGGTCCGCTCCCCGACCCGCACGGGGACGAGGAAGTCGCCGATGGTCAGGCCCTTCTCGGCTGCGGGCACGCGCGTCAGGGACGGGATGGCGTAGGACATTGGGCTCCTCTTCACGCTGGCCGGTCACCCGGCGGTGCAGCGCAAGTCTAGCGCGCAGGGCTGCTCATCGCCCAAGCCGGAGACGCAACGCGCACGGCGGGGCGCAGGCTACTCGCCGCGGACGGCACTCACGATGGGCCGGCCGCCGGCGATGCGCGCGGGCTGCGCCGCGGACAGCATCGCGAGACCCACGCCCAGCACGAAGGCCACGGCCATGGACGAGAACGGCAGCGAGAGCCCGTCCTCGAGGCGTCCGCCGCCCGTCGCCACCAGCAGCACCCCCGAGACGAGCCCGGCCACGATGCCGAGGACCGCGCCGATCACGCCCAGGATGCCCGCCTCCACGATGACGCTGCGCCATACCTGGCGCCGGCTCATGCCGGCCGCACGGAGCATGCCGATCTCGCGGACGCGCTCCAGCGTGTCCATGGAGAGCGTGTTCACGATGCCGAAGGCGGCGATCACCACGGCCGCGAGGGCGATCAGGTCCAGCAGGCCGAAGACGCGGTCCAGCGCCTCCGTGACGGCTCCCTCGATCTTGGAGAGGGGCGCCACCGAGAGCGCCCACTGGCGCGCGAGCTCGGCGACGGCGGCCGAGGCCGTGGCATGGTCGCCGGTGGCGTACCGAACCGCGAAGGCGTCCGCGCCCTGGACGCCGAAGTGCTCCTCCGCGTCCTTCCAGCCCACGAGCACGCCCTCGCCGCTCCGGCCGGGGAAGGACCGCTGGACGATGCCCACCACCTTGAGCTCCACGAGACCCTGCTGCGTGGCAACGGCGAGCGTGTCGTCATAGTGGACGCCGAGGCGCGCCGCGCGGTCGCGGGGGACGATCACGGCACCCCCGGCATCCAGCGCGGCGAGGGCTGCGGCCCGGTCACCGGCGAGGAAGACGAGGCGGCCGTCCGACGCGAGGTCGCTGCCGCGGATCGCCGTGGCGTCCAGGCGGGCGCCCTTGAAGGCGAGGTCGAAGGTGGCGATGGGGGTGGCGCTCTGCACGCCATCGACCTGGAGGAGCTGCTCGTCAACGCCGCCCTCGCCCACCGGGGCAGGTGCGATGGCGGTGAGGACCTCGTCGCCCGGTACCACCTCCTTGAGCCAGCCCGTTGCGGTGGCACGGGCGTTCTCCTGGACGGCGCCCATGGCGACCACCATCGCGAGGCCCACCACGAGCGTGCCGACGGTCAGCGTGGTCCGGCTGCGGTCGCGCCCGATGGCGGCGCGCGCCAGGCGCTCCTCCAGGCGGAAGAGGGCCGCAAACGGCAGGCCGGCGAGGCGGGCGAGCGGCCGCAGGATCGCCGGCATCACCAGCACGGTGACGAGGAGGATGACGTAGAGGGCGATCGCCCGGAGGGCGCCAAGGGGAGCTCCGGCGCCAACCGGCAGCAGGAGGATGGCGGCGAAGCCCACCACGGCCATCACCACCACGAGCCAGCCGGTCCGCGCTCGGACGGCCACGCCCGGGTTGGAGCGGGCCCGCAGGGCGATGACCGGGCTGACGGACGCGGCACGGCGCGCCGGCTCCAGGGCGGCAACCAGGGTCACCAGGATGCCGGCGGCGAATCCCGCGATCACGGCGCCCGGGATCACGTCCGGCCGGTCAAGGTTGATGTTGCCGCTGGCCCGCAGGAGGATCGCGGAGACCTCGGCAAGCGCAAAGCCGGCAAGGATGCCCACGAGCGAGCCCACGACGCCCAGCACCAGCGCCTGGGTCACCACGACCCGGACCACCTGGCCGCGGCTCGCGCCGTTGGCCCGCAGCAGGCCCAGCTCGCGGATCCGCTCGATCACGGTCATGGACAGCGTGTTGAAGATCAGGAAGGCGGCCGCGAACAGCGTGATGGACGCGAGCAGCGCGAGGGTCCCGCGGATGCCCGCCGTGGAGGCCCGCATGGACTCCGCCATCTCCTTGGGCGAGGAGAGGATGTAGGGCTCCGTGGTGATGGCGGACGCCAGCGACGTGCGGATCACGTCCACCGAGGCGCCGTCCGCGAGGACCACGTCCACGCGTGTGACCCCGATCAGCGAGCCGTCCGCAGGGGCGGTCTCGCCGTCCGCGAGGCCCATGGTCTGCACCGTCCCGATGGGCATGATGACCACGCGCCCGCCGGAACCCAGCGCCGGCCCGTCGCCCGCGAGGATGCCGACGATGCGCGCATGCACGGGGGCCGAGGCGCCCAGGAGCGTGATCTCCGACGCGAGGTCCAGGCCCTCGTCCCTGGCCAGGCGCTCGGTGATCAGGGCGGCGGTCTCATCGAGACCGGTGAGCGGCTTGCCGCGCACGAGGCCCAGGTCCCGGACGTGCTTCTCCTTCGCCGGGTCAACACCCACGATGGTGACGGGGTCCGTCTGCTGGCGGAGATCCGTGAAGGGGCCGAGGAAGGACTTGCGCTCGATGACGGGGGCCACGGCGGCCACGCCCGGCACGCTCTCGATGGCGGTCACGGCGGCGGACGAGAGTCCCGCCTGCGCGAAGCCGCTGATCCGCAGGTCCGCGCGCCCAACGATGGACGCGACGGTCCGGTCCACGGCGGAATCCAGGCCGGAGTTGACCGCGATGGCAGCCACGAGGACGGCGACGCCGATGGCGATGCCCGAGATGGTCAGGACGCTCCGGGCGGGCCTCGCGATGAGGCTGCGCCAGGCGTACGGGACGAGGCCGCGCATGGCGGTCTAGAGGCCGATCGCGGCGAGCCGGGCGATGAGCGGACCCGCGGCGTGGTCCTCGCGCCGGCCAAGGACGATCTCGTCGCGGATCTGGCCGTCGCCAACCACGAAGACGCGGTCCGCATACGCGGCAGCCTTCGCGTCGTGGGTGACCAGGACCACGGTCTGGCCGCGATCCACGCAGCTCCGCCAGAGCGCGTTGAGGATCTCCAGGCCGGTGGTGAAGTCAAGGTTGCCGGTGGGCTCGTCCGCGAACAGGAGCGAGGGCCGGGTGACGAGCGCGCGGGCCACGGCAACGCGCTGCTGTTCGCCTGCGGACAGCTCGTCAGGCTTGTGGCGCTCCTTGCCGGTGAGCTCCACGAGGTCGATGGCGTCGCGGATGCGCAGCGCGATCTCCGGGGACTTGGGGTCCTGGCCCGCGATGGTGAACGGGAGGCCCACGTTCTCCGTGACGTTCAGCAGCGGCACGAGGTTGAACGACTGGAAGACGAACCCGGTGCGCTCGCGGCGCAGCTTCGTCGCCTGGTCGTCCGAGAGGCGGCCGATGGGCTCACCGTCCAGGAAGACCTCCCCGGACGTGGGGTGGTCAAGGCCGCCCAGGAGCTGGAGCAGCGTGGACTTGCCGGAGCCGGACGGACCCATGAGGGCGACGAACTCGCCGGGCATCACCTCGAGCGAGACGCCGCGCACGGCCTCCACCACCTCACCGGGCATGCGGTACTGCCGGCGGACGGCGCGCGCCTCCAGGATGGGCTGGTCATCGGGGTGCCGGCGCGCCTTCACGGCCGTGTCCTGCGGGTGCTGGGTGGTCATGCGGCTCGCTCGCTGCGGGTGGTTGCCATGGTGGTCAGCTGCCGAAGAACTGCGCGGTGATCGTGGAGAGGATGGTATCGACCAGGTTCATCTCCGGCACGGAGTCCCAGACACGCAGGGTGCTCTCGCCGGGCTCGCCCGGCTCCGTGCTCTCCAGGGGTCCGGAGGTGGCCGGCTCCTCGATGTTGGAGCTGGTTGGCTGGGGTGTCGCCACCGGCTCGCTCGTGGGCGAGGGCGAGGGCGAGGCGGTGGGCGTGGGGCTGGGCGTGGGGCTGGGCGTGGGCGTGGGCTCCGCGGTGGGCCTCGCGGTGGGCCTCGCGGTGGGCCTCGGCGTTGGCCTGGCCGTGGGCTTGACCGTGGGCTTGACCGTGGGCTTGACCGTTGGCTTGACCGTGGGCTTGACCGTGGGCTTCGGCGTTGGCGTCGGCGTGGCGGAGCTGCCGCACTTGTCCGCGAACAGCGCCGTCCAGATGTACTTGTCGCCGGTGGTCCGGATGGCGCCAACGGCCACCACGTCCCAGGCCCTGCCCATGATGTTGGCCCGATGGCCGGACGAGTTCATGAACGAGTCGAACACGTAGTTCGTCACGTCCGTCTCGGACGCGCCCGGCCAGGTGACGGTCCCGATGTTCTCGCCCCCCAGGTTGAAGCAGTAGTTGTACTTGAACTGCATGTAGTAGAAGACGTTCTCGTTGCCGTTGCCCGGGATCGTGTGACTGAAGTAGTTCCGGTCAACCATGTCCTGGGAGCGCCAGCGGGCGATGGTGCGCAACGCCGTGTCAAGCCTGAGGGTCCGCAGCCCGGCGGCGGCCCGCGCCTGGTTCTGCAGCTGGATCAGGATCCCCTCCGAGTTGCTGCTGAACGTGCCCTCGTCCCATGCCCGGGCTCCCTGCGGATTGGCCAGCAGGCCCAGGGAGACGACCAGGAAGGCGATGGCAACGGACAGCCAGCCACGCCGGGCCGGTGCACCGGGTCGCGACGTCGCGGCTTGATCGGGTTCTGGACGCATGTGGCGGGCGGTCTCTCGCGCGGCTTGATCACGGGCGTGATGGGCCTTGCCGACACGGTAGCGGGACCGGGCGCTCCGGTCACCGGGCCGAAGGTCCCACGTGGGCCACTCCACGGTACCTGACCCCGCCGGTCCCCGTGAGGTCCCCATTCCGGGAGTAGGTCGTGGCGGCCGGGGCGAGGTGCCGTATACTGCGGCACGTCGCCCCGGCCAGTGGCCGTGCGAGTGCGACATGGTGGCCTTAGCTCAATCGGCAGAGCATCGGATTGTGGCTCCGAAGGTCACGGGTTCGAGCCCCGTAGGCCACCCCAACACACGCCTGAAGGCGGGTCCTTGCGGACCCGCCTTCTCGTTTGCCGGCGGCTCAGGAGCGCGCCGGCCCATGGTCGCGATCCGCCGCCCTGCGGCGGATCGTCCGCGCTGCCGTCGCGAGGGCGGCCAGGCCCAGGAGCGACGCGAGTGGGGCGGACGCGGGTCCGCCGCCGGCGGGCCCCGGGGCTGCCGGCGGCGCCAGGGCATCCGTGGCGGGGAGTGGGTAGACCGTGTGCGTGAGCTCCACGGGCCGATCCACCTCGTCCGTGCCGGTCACAACCACGTCCAGCGCGCCGGTGGCGTTCTCGGGCAGGGTGAGCGTCGCGCACGCGGACCCATCGCCGTCGGCCGTGACGGTGGCGCTGACGGCCGTGCCGGCGAACGAGAAGACGACATCCGTACCCGGACCGAAGAACACGACACACGCACGGACGGAGCCGGACGCGGCGATCCCCGAGGCGTCCACCTGCAGCATTGGAACGCGCCCGACGACAACGGCCACGAGCTGGCCCGTCCCGTCGTCGGCAGAGGATGCGTACACGTCGTCGCCGGAGTACACGGCGTGCAGCAGGTAGTAGCCGAAGCCGGCGGGTGGCACCCACCCGGCCAGGACCGCGCTCACGCTGCCGTCCCCGGCGGCGGGTCCAACAGCGACGGGGTCCCCGATCTGCGTGCCGCTGGTACAGGAGACGGGTGCCGCCAGTGTGTCGTGGCAGTAGGTGAAGGTCACCGTGCCGGTGGGATCCGCCACCGGCGCGTCGCGCTGCGGCGCCGTGATGGAGATGGCCCGGACGGTGGCGGTGTCGGAGATCGCCGCCCCGCTGCTGATGGCGGTGCGGCTGACGGTGGCGGTCGTGGTGGTTGCCAGGGGCGAGGGCCCGCCGAGATCCACCGCGCCGATGTCACAGGGGTTCAGCGCCGCTCTCGTCCGCGTGGCACCGCGCTGGTCGAGCGCGGGGCAGGCCGCGTTGTCACCGGCGTTGACCAGCGGGCTCCCTGCCGCCGGCAGCATGGTGAGGGTGGTGCCGCCGTTGTCCGCGAGGGTGCCGAGGAGCGGGTCACCGGAGAGGCGGGTGGGTGAGCCCGTGTCGCACGACCCGTCTCCGATGAGGTTGTGGCTGTCGCTCACGATGGTGCCGTCGGAGCCACTCGAGAAGTACGGCGACGAGATGGAACAGTCGTAGGCGACCACATCGGGGTCGAGCCACGTGGTGCCGCTGATGGAGGTGTTGACGAGCGTCGCGTTCCCGTTCAGGAGAACCGCGGCGCCGTGGGTCACGGCTCCCGCGATGGTCACGCTTGCGAGACTCACGTCCAGGGCGTGGATCGAGCCCGCGTGCGTGCCAGTGGAGCCGCTGAAGGTGCTGTTCTCAACCGTGAGCGGGCCGCTGGCATCGACGTCACCGGCGATGTAGGCCTCGTTGGACGAGAAGGTGCTTCCGCTGATCGTGGTCGTGCCCGCGGCGTTGATGGCGCCCCCCTCTCCCATGGCCAGGGGGACCCACACCCGTGCGGCGTTGCGAGAGAAGGTCGAGTCGACCACCGACAGCGACCCGGACGAGTTGATGGCGCCGCCCTCGGAGGCGGTGGCCGTGTTGGCGGTGGCGTTGTCCGTGAACACCATGTCCCGGAGACTGAGCGTCCCGGCGCTGTCGATGGCGCCACCCGGGTTGTGCAGCCCGTGCTGCAGCGTCAGCCCGGAGATGGCGACGGTGCGCCCCGCAGGAACCACGAGGATGCCCTGGACGCCGCCGCCATCGAGCACCTGTCCGCCGCCGGTGATCGTCACGTCCACTCCCGGGATGAGCGGTCCGGACGTCAGCGTGATCACGCTCCCGGAGGCGATGGAGAACGTGATCTCGTCCCCGCTCGACGCGGCGGCAAGCGCCGCACGCAGGGAGCCCGCTCCCGCGTCGCCGGTGTTCAGGACCGCGAGCGTCGCAGCCCGTGCAGGGTGGGGCACGGCGAGGGCGGATGCCGCCAGCACGACGAGCGCGAGCCCGACGACGGGGCCGACGCGCCTCCGGGCCGCGGCGCCAGGGGTGACGGGAGGGCAGATGGATCGCGTGGGCATCGCGCGGTCTCCGGTGTGGTCGGTCGCGTCCGGCGGACGTACGCGGGAATCCTCCGGGCCGCCGAGCGCGCGGCATAGGGCAGGTGCGCCGGTTGCCGGGAGCCCGCCTGCGTCGAAGATCGCCGGTGCTCCTACACGCGGGAGTCCGTGCCGCCGACGCGCACCGCCACATCGCCCAGTCCAGGCGCTACGCCCGGCCCAGGCGCCAGGTAGACGCCCTCGCGCCAGTTGTGATCTCCCGAGACGTTGCCGACAGCGTCGAGGGGTGACCGCCCGCCGAGCGCCGTGTGGGGCCTGCGGCGATTGTAGAAGTCGACGAA
>CAIYZX010000282.1 GCA_903930745.1 uncultured Chloroflexota bacterium
GGATCAGGCGATCAGCGGATCGTCCGAGTCCGGGTCCAGGCCAAGGTCGCGGATCGCGGCGGCCGCCTCCGCGGCATCGAAGGCGCCCGTCTGCGCCAGCCCCGAGAGCGCCGCCGCCACGATGGCCGGCGTGTCGATCTCGAAGTGCGCCCGCAGCGCCTCGCGCGTGTCGCTCCGCCCGAAGCCATCCGTTCCAAGCACGATGAACGGCTTCGGCAGCCACGGCGCCACGAGGTCCGGCAGCGTCTTCATCCAGTCGCTGCTGACCACGATGGGGCCGCCGTCCGCACCCAGCACCTGGGCGACGTACGGGATCCGGGGTGCCTTGTCCGGGTTGAGCCGGTTCCAGCGCTCCACCTGCGACGCCTCGTGGCGCAGCTGCGAGAACGAGGTGGCGGAGTAGATCCCGGCGGCGACGCCGTACCGCTCGGCCAGCACGTCCCGGGCGGCAAGCACCCGGCGCATGATGGAGCCGGAGCCCACCAGGCGGACACGCCCGCGCTCGTTCGCCACCACCGGCGCCTCGGCGAACCGGTAGAGGCCGCGCACGATCCCCTCGTCGCAGCCTGCGGGCTTCGCCGGCTGGACGTAGTTCTCGTTGTAGACCGTGACGTAGTACGTGACGTCCTCGCCGTCGCGGTACATGCGCGTGATGCCGTCGCGGATGATGGTGGCCAGCTCGAAGGCGAACGCCGGGTCATAGCCGCGCACGGACGGGACCGTGGACGCCAGCACGTGCGTGTGGCCGTCGTTGTGCTGCAGGCCCTCGCCCGCGAGCGTGGTCCGGCCGGCGGTGGCGCCGATCATGAACCCGCGCCCGCGCTGGTCGCCCATGGCCCACGCCTGGTCGCCGGTCCGCTGGAACCCGAACATGGAGTAGAACATGTAGAACGGGATCATCGGCTCGCCGTGCGTGGCGTACGCCGTCGAGGCAGCCTGGAGGCTGGCCATGGATCCCGCCTCGTTGATGCCCTCTTCGAGCACCTGGCCGTCCTGCGCCTCGCGGTACGAGAGCAGAAGATCGGAGTCCACCGGCGTGTACCGCTGCCCGTGGGCGGCGTAGATGCCCACCTCCTTGAACAGCGGGTCCAGGCCGAAGGTGCGGGCCTCGTCCGGGACGATGGGCACGATCCGCCTGCCGAGGTTGGGGTCGCGCAGGAGGTTGCGCAGGATGCGGCCGAAGACCATGGTCGTGGAGACCTCGGTCGCCGAGCCGCCGGCGAACTCAGCGTCCACCTCCGGCGCCGGGGCCGGGAGCGGGGCGGAGCGCACCACGCGCCGCGGCACGGAGCCGCCCAGCGAGGCACGCCGCTCGATCATGTACTCCACCTCCGGTGAGCCGGAGCCCGGGTGGTAGTACGGGTAGTCGTGGAGCCTCTCGTCCGGGATGGGCAGCTCCAGGCGGTCGCGGAAGACGCGCAGCTCGTCCTCCCGCATCTTCTTCGCCTGGTGGGTGTAGTTGCGGCTCTCGATGCCCTTGCCCAGCGTCCAGCCCTTCACCGTCTTGGCGAGGATGACCGTGGGGGCGCCGTTGAACTCCGTGGCCGCCTTGTAGGCCGCGTAGACCTTGCGATAGTCGTGGCCGCCGCGGCGCAGGTGCTCGATGTCCCGGTCGGAGAGGTGGCTGACAAGGCGCGTGAGGCGCGGGTCCGGTCCGAAGAAGTGCTCGCGCACGAAGAGGCCCGTGGACGTGGAGAACTTCTGGTACTCGCCGTCCACCGTGGCGTTCATCTTCTCGACGAGGACGCCGTCGGTGTCGCGCGCGAGCAGGTCGTCCCACTCGCGGCCCCAGACCACCTTGATGACGTTCCAGCCGGCGCCGCGGTAGAGACCCTCCAGCTCCTGGATGATCTTGCCGTTGCCGCGGACCGGGCCGTCCAGGCGCTGCAGGTTGCAGTTGATGACGAAGGTGAGGTTGTCCAGCCCCTCGCGGCCGGCGAGCGCGATGCCGCTGATCGCCTCCGGCTCGTCCGTCTCGCCGTCGCCCAGGTACGCCCAGACGCGCTGCTGGCTCGTGTCCCTGATGCCGCGGTTGTGCAGGTAGCGGTTGAAGCGCGCCTGGTAGATCGCCGCCAGCGGGCCAAGGCCCATGGAGACCGTGGGGAACTCCCAGAAGTCCGGCATGAGCCGCGGGTGCGGGTAGGACGAGAGGCCGCCCGGGCCGCCGGTCTCGCGGCGGTAGCGGTCCATCTGCGCCTCGGACAGGCGTCCCTCGAGGAACGCGCGAGCGTAGATGCCGGGCGCCGCGTGGCCCTGGAAGAAGATCGAGTCGCCGCCGCCCGGGTGGTCCTTGCCACGGAAGAAGTGGTTGAAGCCCACCTCGTACAGCGTCGCCGCGGACGCGTACGTGGACATGTGGCCGCCGATGCCCGGGAAGCGGGTGTTCGCGCGCAGCACCATGGCCACGGCGTTCCACCGGATCAGCCGGCGGATGCGGCGCTCCAGGACCTCGTCGCCCGGGAAGTAGGGCTCCTGCTCCGGGCTGATCGTGTTGATGTAGCGCGTCTGCGTGAGGGCCGGCAGGCCGATCTGCAACTGGCGCGCCCGCTTCAGCAGCTTGTACATGAGGAAGCGGGCGCGGTTCTCGCCTTCCTGGTCGAGGACCTGGTCCAGCGACTCGATCCAGTCGCTGGTCTCGATCTCGTCGATGTCCGGGAGGTGCTGCTTGAAGTCGTCGATCTGCATTGGGGCTCCGTGGACGAGCGGACGCCGGGCCCCGCGGCGGGCCTCATGGCGGTGCGCATCCTACCGCGGACCACCGATCAGCGCCGTGTATGGGGGTATCGAAGATGTTGATGTCTTCCCGTGCACCCCGGCTGCAACGAACCTGCAACGCGGGGTGCGCGCACGATCCCCGGGGATGGGGCACGCTTGGCATGCCATGAGCACGCAGCCCCTCGTCCTTGTCGCGGACGACGAGCCCCGGATAACGAAGCTCGTCTCCCTCGCGCTGTCCGAGGAGGGCTTCCGCGTGGTGACCGCATCCGGTGGTGAGGATGCGCTCGCGCGCGCCGAGGAGGTCCGCCCGGACATCGTCCTGCTGGACATCGTGATGCCGGACCTTGACGGCATCGAGGTCATGCGCCGTCTTCGCGCCCGGCGCAACGTCCCGGTGATCCTGCTCTCAGCCCGTGGCTCCGTCGCGGACAAGGCGAAGGGCCTGGACCTCGGCGCGGACGACTACCTCGCCAAGCCGTTCCACCCGGACGAGCTGGCGGCCCGCGTCCGCGCCGTGATCCGCCGGACCTCAGGCGTGGCGCTCGAGGCCGGGATCGTCCGGTTCGACGACGTGGAGATCGACCTCGAGCGGCGGACGGTCACGCGGGCAGGCGAGCTCGTGAGCCTGTCACGCACGGAGTGGCTGCTGCTGCAGCACCTCGCGGTGAACGCGGGGAAGGTGGTCCTCCACACGGAGCTGCTGACCAAGGTCTGGGGTCCGGAGTACCACGACGACCTCCAGTACCTGCGCGTCTGGGTCTCGCGTGTCCGCCGCAAGCTGGGTGCGAAGCCCGGCGAGCCCGGCCGCATCCGCACCTTCCAGGGCATCGGCTACCTGCTGGACGTCGAGGCGGGCGCCGAGGCCATTGGCGCCGATGCGGCAGGCGCCCTCGGGGCGAGCCACACCTGAGCCCCGGGGGCGTGCCTTTGCTCTGGCGGGGCGCAGCATCGCGGAGTACGGTAGGGGCATGATGCGCTACCGGCACGGCGTCGCCCTCATCGTTGTGGACGTGCAGAACGACTTCGCGGACCCCAAGGGTTCGCTGTCCGTACGCGGCGCGTCCGCGATCATCCCGGTGGTGAACGGCGAGGTCGCCTCCGCACGTGCCAACGGCGCCCTCGTGGTGTGCAGCCAGGACTGGCACCCGCATCACACGCCCCACTTCGCACGGGATGGCGGCGCATGGCCGGTCCACTGCGTGGCGGAGACCTGGGGCTCGGAGCTCTACCCCGCCCTCGTCGTCCCGGTGGGCGTGCCCATCGTCCGCAAGGGCTCCAACGGCGAGGACGGCTACTCCGCCTTCACGATGCGTGACCCGGCGTCCGGCTCCACGGTGCCCACGATGCTCCAGCCGCTGCTCCAGGTGGCCGGCGTCACCGAGGTGGTGATCGTGGGCCTCGCCACGGACTACTGCGTGAAGGCCACGGCGCTCGATGCGCTGCGCCTGGGGTTCGAGACCACGGTCCTCACGGACGGCGTGGCCGCGGTGGAGGTGAAGCCCGGCGATGGCCAGGCGGCGCTGGACGAGCTGGCGGCCGCGGGCGTCCGGCTCACCTCCTCGCTCGCCCGCTAGGCGGCGGCCACCGATGCTCCGGCGCCTCCTCCTGCTCGCCGCCCTCGTTGGCGGACCTGCCGCATTCGCCCTGGACCGGTGGCTTGCCCGTCGCAGGGGCCCGCATCCCGTGGAGCCCATGCGGATGCTCGTGGTGATCGACGCACCCGTGGAGCAGACCTGGGCCATCGTGTCGGACATCGCGCTCCAGCCGGAGTGGATGCACGAGATGAAGGCGGTCACGATGGAGACGCCGGGTCCCGCCAGGCCCGGCGCCCGCGGCACGGCGCTCGTGCGCATCGCCGGGATCTCCGTCTCGGACCCCGTGGAGATCGTGGCGGTGGAGCCGCCCCGGCGGTTCGCCATCCGGCACCTTGGCCTCTTCACCGGCGGCGGCGAGATCACGCTGGAGCCATCCGCGGACGGCCGCGCCACGGTGGTCCGCTGGGAGGAGAGGCTGGTGCCGCCGCTGCTGCCGGACCTTGGCTCGCTCGTCCAGGCGCCCATCCTCCGGTCCATCTTCCAGGCGGACCTCATGCGGCTCAAGCGCCTCGTGGAGCAGGGCGGTGTCGCCTGACCGCGCCCATGCAGCTCCACCTCGTTGACGCCACCTACGAGCTGTTCCGGGCCCACTTCTCCCCTCGTCCGCCGGTCCGTGGCCGCGACGGGATGATCCTGACCGGCGTGTCCGGCCTCGTGGACTCGCTCCTCTTCCTGCTGCGCGACCAGGGCGCCACCCACGTGGCCTGCGCGCACGACCGCACTGTCCGCTCCTTCCGCAACCGGCTCTACGCCGGCTACAAGACCGAGGAGGGCCTGGATCCCGAGGTGCTGGCGCAGTTCCCGGTGGCGGAGGCCGCCATCGAGGCCCTGGGGCTCGTGCTCTGGCCCATGGTGGACTGGGAGGCGGACGATGCCATCGCCGCGGCGGCGGAGCGGTTCGCCGCCGACCCGCGCGTGGAGCGGATCGTGATCTGCACCGTGGACAAGGACATGGCCCAGTGCGTCCGGGGTGACCGGGTGGTCCTCTGGGACCGGCGGCGCGACGTGGTCTACGACGACGCGGGCGTCATGGCCAAGTGGGGCGTGCCGCCCCCCGGCGTGGCTGACCGGCTGGCGCTCGTGGGCGACACGGCCGATGGCTTCCCGGGCCTGCCGGGCTTCGGCGACAAGTCCGCGTCCGCGGTGATCGCCCGCTACGGCTCCCTGGAGGCGGTGCCGCCCGATGCCGCCGACTGGGACGTGTCCGGTCTCCGTGGCGCAGCCACCCTGGCCGGGACGCTGCGCGACCGCATGGCAGATGCGCTGCTCTTCCGCGACCTCGCGCGGCTGCGGACCTGCGCGGACGGTGTGCCCATCCCCGAGACGGACGTGGAGCAGCTGCGCTGGGACGGCGCGGACCGCGAGCGCTGGCTGGACTTCTGCGAGACCTACGGGCTGCCGAAGCTGCGCGACCGCCCGCACCGCTGGCGCGGCGAGGCCGCCGGGACCGCCGGCGCCTGACCGGGACGCGCTGGGCCCGGTGGGCTCAGCGCGGGTGCGAGAGCCGCAGGAGCCGCTCGTGGTGGGACGGCGGGGCGGCCACGAGGCCCACCGTTGCCGTCGCCTTGTCCACATCAAACCACGGCCCGCCCGCGGGATCCGTGACGCGCGCGCCCGCGCGCTCCGCGATCAGCCCGGCGGCGGCGATGTCCCACGCGGACATGCCCGCGGACTGGATGAACGCGTCGTACCGCCCGTTGCCCACGTAGGCCAGGGCCAGGGCCGCGGA
>CAIYZX010000283.1 GCA_903930745.1 uncultured Chloroflexota bacterium
GCAGGTGCGAGGGTGCGAGGGCAACCGACCGCCGGCCGCCCTGGCCAAACGCGCGGGCGATGGCGGAGCACGAGATGGACCCAAAGACGACGAGACCTGGCAGGTCGCCGAACCAGGTCGCATCCTGCGCGAGGATGGCGATGTTTCCCGAGGGTGCCTCCCGGAACAGCATGCCGCGGTGCAGCTGCCAGCCGGCGGGTGCTGCGGTGCCCGCCGCGTCGCGCCAGGTGCGTGTCAGGCGCTGGCGAGGGCGCGCCCAGGCGGCGCGTCGGTCCTGCACTGGATCCCCCGCGATGGTCACCTGGCCGCCTGGCTCATCTGTGTCCCCTCAAGCCAACTCGATGCCGTCGATTGTGCTCCTGTGGGATCCGCCGCGCCAAGCGGTCCCACCTCAGTCCCCGCTCTATTCACCTTGGAATGGCGGAGGCCCACCACCCGCCGTGCTGCCCGCCCGGGGTGCACTTCAGGCATGCAGACCCGCAGGTCGCCTGGCGGGTTCATTCACCGGCGAATGGATGCCCGGTTGAACCCGCCACCGCTCGGGACGGGTGGTGGGCGCCCACGGGCTGCTGTCACGTACGACCCAGGGGCGTACTAGACCCGGCCAGCGCCGCCGGGACCGCCCCATCACGCCGGAATCGGCATCACCTACGCCCCGGGTTCGTACGTGACCGAAACGAGACCCGAATCCCTGGATACCACGCTCCAGGATCGTAAATGGCAGGCAGCGGCGCCAGGCAGATGACCGGGGACCCAGGCGGCCGAGCCAACGAGGCCACCCGGCCGCTACACCGCAGCGGCGACGATCGCCTGGGCTTCCTCCAGGATCCGCGCGAGGTGCTCCTCGCCCCGGAAGGACTCCGCGTACACCTTGGCCACGTTCTCCGTGCCGGATGGCCGGGCGGCGAACCAGCCCTGCTCCGTGGTCACCTTGAGGCCGCCGATGGCCGCGCCGTTTCCGGGCGCCGCGGTCAGCCTGGCGGTGATGGGATCGCCCGCGAGCGTGGTCGCGGTCACGGCAGACGGCGAGAGCTTCGCGAGCGCGGCCTTCACCTCCGGTGAGGCGGGGGCGTCCACGCGGCGATAGGCCGGGGCGCCGAAGCGCGACGTGAGCTCCGCGTAGACCGCGGCCGGGTTCTTCCCAAGCACCGCGGTGAGCTCCGCGGCCAGCAGGTCCGCGATCAGCCCGTCCTTGTCCGTGGTCCAGGCGGTGCCGTCACGGCGCAGGAACGAGGCGCCGGCGCTCTCCTCGCCACCGAAGCCCACGGACCCGTCCACGAGGCCGTCCACGAACCACTTGAAGCCCACCGGGACCTCCAGCAGGCGGCGGCCAAGGGAGGCGACCACACGGTCGATCATGGACGAGGAGACCAGCGTCTTGCCCACGGCCACGTCCGCACCCCAGGCGCGGTGCCCGCCGAAGACGTACGAGATCATCGCCGAGAGGACGTGGTTGGGGTTCATGAGACCCACGCCCGGGACCACGATGCCGTGGCGGTCCGCGTCCGCGTCGTTGCCCATCGCGAGGTCAAAGCGGTCGCGCAGGCTCACGAGGCCCGCCATCGCGGACGGCGAGGACGGGTCCATGCGGATCTTCCCGTCCCAGTCCAGGGTCATGAAGCCGAAGGCCGGATCCACGGTCTCGTTGGTGACGGTGAGGTCCAGGCCGTAGACGTCGCCGATGAGGCCCCAGTACGCCACGGACGCGCCACCCAGCGGGTCCACGCCCAGGCGCAGGCCGGACGCGGCGATCGCCTCCATGTCGATGACGTTGCGCAGGTCCTCCACGTACGCGCCGCGGAAGTCGTAGCCGATGGCCTGGGAACGGGCGCGCTCGAAGGGGACGCGGCGGATGCCGGCGAGACCCTCGGAGCCCTTGGCCGCGAGGATCCGGTTCGCCTCGTCCTGGACCCACTTCGTGACGTCCGTGTCCGCGGGGCCACCGTTGGGCGGGTTGTACTTGAAGCCACCGTCGTCCGGCGGGTTGTGCGACGGCGTGACCACGATGCCGTCCGCGAGGCCCGCGGGACGGGCGCCGCGGTCGCGGTTCGCCACCAGGATCGCGTGCGAGAGCGCGGGGGTGGGCGTGTACCCGTCCTCCGCGTCCACGCGCACGTCCACCCCGTTTCCCGCCAGCACCTCCAGCGCCGTCCGCCAGGCGGGCTCCGAGAGGGCGTGCGTGTCGCGCGCGATGAACAGCGGCCCGGTGTAGCCCTGGCGCGCGCGGTACCGGCAGATGGCCTCCGTGGTGGCGAGGATGTGGTCCTCGTTGAAGGCGCTGCGGAACGCGGAGCCGCGGTGGCCGGACGTGCCGAACGCCACGCGCTGGGCAGGCTCCGCGGGATCCGGGTGCAGCTCCTCGTACGCGCGCAGGAGCGCGGGGACGTCCACGAGATCTGACGGGAGGGCCGGCTGGCCGGCGCGCGGATGCTGGCTCATCGGGTGCCTTGGGGCCTCGTGCTGCGGCGGCGTGCTGGTGCTGGAACAATATCGCGTCACTAGTCTTGGAACCGGTTCCACTTGCCGGCAGGCGAGGCGACGCCAGATCGTCTACGATCCGGGGTGACCCGAGCCGGCACCTCGTACGGGGCTCGTCCTGGTCCGCCGGCTTCTGTCCGGCGGCAGGATGCATGAGCCCGCGATATCTCCGGACGGGAGGAGGTCTCTGCATGGCGACCGTGACGTTCGATCACGTGTACAAGCGATACGGCGACGTGACCGCAGTATCGGACCTGAACCTCGAGATCCGCGACGGCGAGTTCATGGTGCTCGTTGGTCCCTCGGGTTGCGGCAAGACCACCAGCCTGCGCATGATCGCGGGCCTGGAGGAGATCAGCGAGGGCCAGCTGCGCATCGGCGACAAGGTCGTCAACGAC
>CAIYZX010000284.1 GCA_903930745.1 uncultured Chloroflexota bacterium
TCATGTTCAGCATCCCCCGTGCCAACGGCCCGGCGGCGGCGGCGCGGACGGCCTACGATCAGCGCCATGAGCAAGGACACCACGCCCCCCACGGTCATGACCTTCCAGTCGCTTGATGATGCGGAGTCCGCGCTGGACTGGATCGGGCTGGAGTTCTCCGAGGGCGAGGGCTGGTTCGAGGGTGACCTGGACGAGGACGCCGCCGAGCTCCTCGACGAGGCGTACGCCGATGGCGACACGCCCCAGGCCGTTCGAGCCCTCGCCGCGATCCTGCGCGAGCAGTGGGCGGACGCCAAGGCGCCCCGCGTCTTCCGGGTGACGTTCCCGGAGTAGCCGCCACCGCGCCCCTGGTGGTTGCGCTTGGCCGCAACGACCTGCGCGAGCGCGGAGCGAACACGGCGGCCCACCACGCGCCCCTGGTGGTTGCGCTTGGCCGCAACGACCTGCGCGAGCGCGGAGCGAACACGGCGGCCCACCACGCGCCCCTGGTGGTTGCGCTTGGCCGCAACGACCTGCGCGAGCGCGCCCGAACACGCCGACCCACCGGCGTGCCTCGGTAGTTGCGCTTGGCCGCGACGGCCCGCGCCAGCGCGGAACCGCCGAACGAGACGCTCGGCGCTCCTCTACGCTTCGCGCACTCCCGGGCACCTGCCGGGACAGCTGTCAGCCGAAGCCGACGAAGTGATCGGGAGCCCCATGCGCCGCCTCCACCGCCTGTCCCGCGTGGCCGTCGCCGCGCTCATGCTGGTTGCCCTCCCGGGGCTCGCCCTGTCGCAGGCGCCGGTGGCCAAGGCGGCGCTGGCCGCCCCCTCGGTGACCCAGGTGGTGGCGGGTGAGGCCCACGCCTGCGCGCTCACCACCGCCGGCACCGTCTGGTGCTGGGGCTGGAACGGGCACAACCAGCTGGGCGACGGTACGAACTGGTCCAGCAGCGTGCCGATCCCGGTGCTCGGCCTCTCCAACGTCCGCAAGATCGCCGCCGGCGACGAGCACACCTGCGCGATCCTCGGCGACGGCCACGTCAAGTGCTGGGGCAACGGCATGAACGGCGAGCTGGGCGACGCCACGCCCCACGAGTCCTCGACGCCCGTGTACGTCATCGGCCTCTCGAACGTGGTGGACATCGCCGCGGGCGACAGCTTCTCGTGTGCGATCACGGACACGGGCGAGACCTGGTGCTGGGGCAAGGACAACTCCGGCCAGCTTGGCCAGGGCACCGTGACCAACGTCGCGCACAGCGGTCCGGTGAAGCTCAACCTGCTCGGCTTCGCCACGGGCATCGCCGCCGGCATGGGCTATGCGTGCGCCGTCACCTGGAACGGCCGGGTGTCCTGCTGGGGCGCGAACGACGCCGGGCAGACCGGCTTCGCGGAGTCCGTCTCGCCCCGGCCCACGCCGACGGAGATCGCGGGCCTCACGGGAGTCGTCCAGGTGACCGCGTCCGGCGTCACCACGTGCGTCCTGCTCGTGGACTCCACGATGCGGTGCTGGGGCCTCGGCGCCGACGGGCAGCTGGGAAACGGCGGCATCCTCAGCACGAACACCCCCACGGACCCGTCGCTCCTCGGGATCACGCAGGCGGCCGCGGGTCTGGGCCACGTCTGCGCGACGTCAGTGGACGGCTCCCTGTACTGCTGGGGTCGCAACGACAGCGGCCAGCTGGGCATCTCGAACTGGGACGTGTTCGACCACCCGGACAAGACGACCCCGCAGCAGCTGGACGGGATCTACGGGTTCCGCTCGCTCGCCGCCGGCTATTCCTTCACATGCGCTGCCGACGCAGTTGGCGCGGCCTGGTGCTGGGGCTCCAACAACGAGGGTCAGGCCGGCACCGGGGACAACCTGACCGGCGCCCTCATCACCACGCCTACCATCCCGTCGGAAGTGGCATGGGACACCACCGCGCCCTCGTGCAGCACGCCCGTGGCGGCGCCGGCGCTCTCCTTCACGCTGGTGGGCACGTCCGTGCCGATGGCCGTCTCCTGCACGGTCACGGATCCAGGGCCGATCGACGTGGTCTCGGCGGGCCCGGGCTGGACCGGACTGTCACGCTCGCTGAACGGCGGGGCGTACGGCGGGACCGTGGTGATGGCGCCGGCCATGCGGGACCTGGCGACAAGCTTCGCCGCGCCAGTCGCCGCGCTGCTCGTCGTGCCCTCGAGCGGCACGGTCCGGTTCCGCGCCCTGCCGGGCGACCGGGCCGGGAACATCGGCGCTGCGAAGATTGGCCCCACGCTCACGGTCCGCCTCACGCAGAACACCAGCACCGCGCTGAAGCTCGTGGGCACCTGGTCCACGCAGACCGCGGCCGCGTTCTCCGGCGGCTCCACGCGCTTCGCGTCCAAGGCGGGGGCGAGCGCCTCGTACACGTTCTCCGGCCGCTCGATCTCGCTCGTGACCACGGTGGCCCCGAACCGCGGCGCGGTGAAGGTCTACGTTGATGGGAAGCTGGACGCCACGGTGGACACGATGGCCGTGGGCTCCGCGACCTACCGGCAGGTCACCTGGCAGCACAACTGGGCCTCCGCCGGCACGCACACGGTGAAGCTCGTGGTGGTGGGCACCGCCGGCCGCCCGCGCGTGGACCTGGACGCGTTCGTGGTGGTGAAGTAGCGCAGGCGGGCTGACGCTAGACGCCCGGATGCTGAATGACGCCAAGGACGCCCCGAACCGGGCCCGTAACGTCAGGTTCAGCACCGGGGAGGCTCATCGTGACGTCAAGGAGGGGTCCACAGACACCCTTGACGTCATTCAGCATCGGGGGTGCTAGGCCGCCCGGCGCCCTGACGTCACGTTCAGCATCGGGGGTGCCAACGGCCCCGGCGGACGCGCAGACGCGCAGACGCGCGCGGGACCGGCAGCGGGGGAGCGGCCGACCGGGGGCGTGACCCGGCCGGCTTCGCAGACCCCTGTGTTCGGCGCCTGTCACCCCATGGCGGGGCGTCAGGCGCAAGGCGCAGGTGCAGACCCCGCTCAGATCGAGAGCGTGGCCTCCAGCTTCCCGTCAACCTCGGCGAACGTGAAGCCCTCGTCGGCGAGGATCTCGCGCATCCCGCGGTTGTTCATCTTCAGCTCCGAGATCAGCCGGCCAACCTTCTCGCCGCGGGCCACCTTCACGGCGGTCCGGACCAGCGAGGCACCAACGCCGCGCCGCTGCCAGGCATCGGCCACCACCATCGTCAGGTGGCGGTCATCCGTGGCGTGGATCCGCGCCATCCGGCTCATGCCCACGATCTCGCCCGGCTCGCCGTCCCTGCCCGGGACCTCGGCCACCAGCGCGAACTGGCGGTCGTAGTCCGCGAAGCAGATCCGGGTCAGGCGCTCGTGCGCCGTCCGCTCGGACACCGGCCGCATCACGCCGTAGCGCGCGACCACCGTGGCGTCGGAGAGCTCGCCGTGGAACCTGGCCACCGCGGGCTCATCCTCGGGCCGGATCGGCCGGACCACGATCGCCACCCCGTCATCGGTCACCGCCGGCGTCTCGTACTCGTGCGGGTACGGGCGGATGGCCAGCTGCGGCAGGTCCGCATCGGCGACCGACGCCGGGTGCAGGACCACACGCGCGTCCAGCGCGATGACGCGCTCCGGCGAGGCCAGCAGCGGGTTGATGTCGATCTCCGCGATCCGCGGCTGCTCCGCCACCAGCTCGCTGAACCGGACCAGGAGCGCCGCGAGGACGTCCTTGTCGATGGGCTTCCGGCCGCGCACGCCCTTGAGCGCCTCGCTGATCCGGGTCTCCTCGATGAGGTGCTTCGCCAGGTTCGTGTTGAGCGGCGGCAGCGCCAGCGCGCGGTCCTTGAAGACCTCGACGAGCTGCCCGCCCATGCCGAAGAGCAGCACGGGGCCGAACTGCGGATCGGGGCTGGAGCCCACGATGAGCTCGTAGCCGGACCAGTTGATCATCGGCTGGACTGTCACGCCTTCGAAGTGCTCCACGCCAACCTTGGCGGCAACGGA
>CAIYZX010000285.1 GCA_903930745.1 uncultured Chloroflexota bacterium
AGGCGGCGGTGGGGCCGGTGCCCGACACGGGGCGGTCCGCGGCGTCGAAGACGGTGGTGGCGGCGCCTGCGCTCGTGCGGTTGGCGGTGGCGTCCCAGGTGTACCCGGTGGACCCGGTGGACGCGGTGAGCCGGCCCAGGGCGTCGTACCCGTAGGCGACGGTGCCGTCCGATGGATCGCCGGTGATGGTGGAGGTCTCGGAGAGGACCATCCCCGCCCGGTTGTACAGCCAGGTGTAGGCGGCGCGGGTGGTGCCGCCGGTCCTCGTGGTGCGGGTGAGCTCGCGGCCTGCGGCGTCATACGTGAACGTGACGGTGTTGCCGTTGCCCTGGGTGGCGCCGGTGGGCCGGCCGGTGGCGCCATACGCGAAGGTCCAGGTCCCCGCGGGCGAGGGGGCCGTCATGGCCACGGTGCGGCCGGCGGTGTCGAGGGTGGCGGCGTACGAGCCTGACGGGTCCGTCCAGGCCTGGGACGTGAGGCCGTACGTGCACGTGGTGTCGGGGACGGCGTCCGCGTCCTCGTCGTCCACGGTGAGGACCCGGCCCGCCCGGTCGTACGTTGCCGTGACCGTCTGCGTGCCCGTGGAGGCGGTGAGGCGGTTGCCCATGATGTCGTACGAGTACGTCGTGACCGTGCTGTCGGCGGTCCGGGTGAGCATCCGGCCCGCGGCGTCGTAGGTCCACTGCACGCTGTCGGTGGGGATGGGGTCCGTGCGGTTGCGCTGGCTGAGCCGGCGGCCGAGGGCGTCGTATGTCCAGGTGATCGTGCCGCCAAGGGCGTCCGTGCGTGACGTCATGTTGCCGGCGTCGTCGTACCCGTAGGTCGTCAGGTGGCCGTTGCCGTCGGTCATCGTGGCGAGGTTGCCAGCCAGAACGGCACCGGACTATCCCCTCGTCCTGCTACGGATCGCCACCACGATGCCCGCGAAGAAGACTGCGACAAGGTACAACACCATCTTCTCGACGAGTTCGTCGCCCCTGGTCGTGGCGAACGCCCAGAGGATCAGTCCCGCTGCGTACGCTGCGATGAGCCGATAGCGAGCCAGTCGAAGGCGCGGTGTGGACATCGCCAGTCGCACGCCCGAAATCGCCAGAACACTGATGATCACCAGATCGCCAACCAGCGGCAGGAAGTCGGTCGCCTCCTTCACTTGCCGACCGCCTGAGCGTCTAGCGCCTTAGAACGCGCGCGTTGGCTCATGGAAGGAAGAAGACCTTCCTCGGGGTGGGGTTGAGACGGATGCGAACCTCGAACGTACACATGTTGCCGGCAATCCCCATCCAGCCTGTTTGGTAGGCGAGGCTGATGGCGCAATCCCTGGGAGTGGTGGATCCCGTTGGGGCGTAGTACGACAAGTACGTGGAGACAGGCTCGCCATCGCGGTCTGTCGTAACTGAGTAGACCCACGCACGGTATGCGCCGAAGTAGATGCGATAGCGTGTCGTCGAGCCTGCGATGCCCCAAGACCATTTCATCACGTCGGTCCCGGCACCACACGCCAATCCCGCGACGTCACGAGCTGCGCGAGCCAGGGTTCCGGATGTGGCTGCGACGACGTCGGCGGCGCCTACACCCACGGCAGCGCAAAGCAGGCCACCGGCCAGGGTAAGTGCCATCACCTTCAGGAATGACCAGTGCACGACCTTCGTTGCGACGTGGCACGGTTGATATGCACCGGCGGCTGGATCGCTCAAGCACTGACCCCACCTCCCATCCGGGTCCCACCGCCCCACCGGCTCCCCGGCCCCGTAGGCGTAGAGGTGGCGTGAGCCGGGGTCCCGCTGGTCGCCGGTGAGCGAGTCCTCGCTGATGAACGTGCCAAGGGCCGGCGCGTACCAGCGGGTGACCACCCAGGCGAGATCGGTCCCGGTGTCCGTCCAGCTCCCCTGGAAGCGGAACGGGGTG
>CAIYZX010000286.1 GCA_903930745.1 uncultured Chloroflexota bacterium
ACGACCGCGGTGCGCCACCATGCGCCGCTGTTGACAGCGGCCCCAGGCCGCGGGAGGGGCCGGCCCGTGCCGGCGCTGAGCGTCATGCCCCCAGTGTCCATGGACGCAGGGTGGACGTCCAACCCGCGGCGGTTGCCGGCCCCGCGGCGGGCGTGCTCCCGGTCACGGAGCCGCGCTATCCTTCCCGAACCGCTCCGCCCACCACCGAGCGTCCTGGAGGTTCGCGGTGCCTGTCACCATCGCCGACGTTGCCCGGAGGGCCGGGGTTGGGCGGGGCACCGTGAGCCGCGTCCTGAACGACAGGCCCAACGTGGACCCCGAGACGCGCGCCAGGATCCAGGCCGTGATCGACGAGTTGGACTTCGTGCCCAGCGCGACCGCCCGCCGCCTCTCCCTCGGCAGGACGCAGACCGTCGCCGTCGTGGTCCCGTTCATCGCCCGCCCGTCCGCCGCGGAGCGCCTCCGGGGCATCGAGGCCGCCCTGGTGGAGGCGGGCCTGGACATGATGGCGATGAACGTGGAGTCCGTGGACCGGCGCGACGCCATCCTGCGGGGCATCGCCCGGCCGGAGCGGATCGACGGCCTGGTCCTCGTCTCCATCGTGCCACACGAGGAGGAGCTCGCCCGGATCACGGCCGCGGGCCTGCCCGTCGTCCTGGTTGACGCCCACCACAGGAGCATCCCGCGGGTGCTGGCGGACGATCTCGGTGGCGGCAGGCTGGCTGCGGAGCACCTGCTCGCGCTTGGCCATCGCGTCCTCGGGTTCGTGGGCGACACCCCTCGCACCGGCCTGGGCATCGGGGCGGGCCGCCTGCGCCTCCGTGGCACCAGGCAGGCGCTCCGGGCCCACGATCTTGCGATCGCGGGCTGGCATCTCCGTCTCGGGGAGCAGGATCGCGCCGTCGCGCGCGCCGCGGCCACGGAGATCCTGCGGGCAGACGACCGGCCAACCGCGATCATCACGGCGTCCGGCACGCACGCCATCGCGGTGATGGAGGCGGCGTCCGGGCTTGGCCTGCGCGTGCCCCAGGACCTGTCCGTCATCGGCGGCGACGACACCGAGGCGGCGGACCTCGTGGGCCTCACCACGATCCATGCGCCGCTCGGGACCATGGGCGCGCGCGCCGTGGCGCGGCTCGTTTCACTGATCGGCGGGGCGCCGGCAGGGCCTGCGCGCGATGTCCTGCCCGTGACGCTGGCCGTGCGTGGGACCACTGCTCCCCCGCCGGGCTGAGCACCGCTGGACCCGGCGCCGCCCGCCGGGGCGGGCTCGCTCCCGCTAGAAGAACGTGGAGCAGTGCGGCGCGTCCACCGTGCGCAGCATGGCGTCCAGGGCGCGCAGTGCGCCCGGCGTGTGCTCGTCGGCTCCAGCCACCAGCACCGCCCGCCGGACCGGCGTCCCGCCAAGGTAGGCCGCGCCCAGGGCCGCCACGTCAAGGGCCACGTCCGGCAGGCGGTCCGTGGGCCGGCAGGTGGCTCCGTCCGGTGAGACGTCCAGCGCCAGCCGGTGGCGCCCCCCGACGGCGGCCGGATCCACCACGTCCAGCACCAGCGACCCGGACTGCTCGTAGGTGCGGGTCTCCAGGGCGCGGGCCACGTCGAACAGGCGCACCCAGAGACCCTCTCCGGGATCCTCGGCACGGGCGGCGCGTGCGTTCACCAGCACCCAGGGCAGGCGCTCGTGCTCTCGCGCAGGGTCGATGGAGATCCTTGCCACAAGGTCCAGCTCCAGCAGGAAGCGCCACAGCGCGTCATACGCCTCGTCCGTGGCGGCCACCAGCTCCTGCACGTTGATCTCGTTCTGGGGAACGTGGTGCGCCCAGCTCTCCTTGCCGGAGTAGCGGACGAAGCCGTCCACCTCGCCTGCGGCGTCACGGCGCAGGGCGAGGAAGCCCTTCCATCGATCACCCCACGGCTCCTCGCGGAGGCCCATGCGATAGCCCCAGGTGATGTCCCTCCGGCGGATCTCGCCGGCGTGCGCCACGCGCACCCGCTCGAAGGCGCCCCGGAGCACCGGCTCCAGGTCCGCGTGCGGGAGCACGAGCTCCACCCCGCCCGGCCCGTCCCGGCGCATCCGGGCCATCCGCGTGTCCACGGTCCACGTCGCCCAGCGCGTGGCCGGTCCGTAGCCGAAGCGCCCGTAGATGGGGTACTCGGACGCGTAGAGGATCGCCGCGATCTCGCCGCGCTCCTGCAGCGCAGCATGCTCTCGGGCGGACAGCTCCGTGAGGATGCCGCGCCGGCGATGCGTGGGCAGGACCGTGACCGCGGAGACCGCCGCGACCGGGATCCGTGCGAGCCCGGGCACCGTGAGCTCCGTGCCCCAGCTGTGGAACGTGCCAACCGCCTGCGTCCCCTCGAAGGCCGCCCAGGTGCGTTCCGGCTGCCAGATGCCCGCCAGGCCCTCGGCGGCACGTGCCACGTCCGGGCGATCCAGGAATGCCGCGCTCATGGTCTCGATGAGCGCGGCGTACTCGTGCGGTTCGGCGGTTCGGTACACGAGCGTCATGTGGCCGACTCTAGCACCGCCACGCGTACGTCACCGGGCCCGCGACAGGTATCCTGCCCGGGATGTCCCGTTCGCCCGCTGCGTATCCCGCCCCCGGCGACACGCCTCCGGTCCGCCCGGAGGGCGAGCCTCCGTCGCTGCCCATTGGAACCGTCCTCCTGCACATCGGGCCGCCCAAGACCGGCACCACCGCGCTCCAGGGCGCCTTCTGGAATGCCCGTGCTGCCCTTGCCGCCCAGGGCGTCCGCTACGCGGGCGGCGTGCGAGTCCCGGTGATGGCCGCGATGGCGGCCCTCCAGCAGACCCCGCGCGGACGCGCCACGCCGCCGCCGATCAGGCTCTGGACGGCCATCGTCAGGGAGGTTCGGGCAGCGCGTGACGCGCGATCCGTCATCAGCTGTGAGACGTTCGCCCAGGCCGATGACGCGGCCGCGGCGAGGGTCGTTGCAGACCTGGGCGCGCACCGGACGCATGTGCTGGTGACCCTGCGCCCGCTCGATCGCCTGCTGGCATCGCAGTGGCAGCAGTCAGCGCAGCACGGCCTGGCGTTGTCCTTCGAGGACTGGCTCCATGCCATCTTCGATCGGCCCACCGCCTGGCCGGGAAAGGCCTTCTGGCACGTGCGGGGGGACCGCCTCGTCCGGCGCTGGGCGCAGGCCGCTGGTGCCGCGAACGTGACGGTGATGGTCGTGGACGACCGGGACCGCGACCGGCACTTCCGGGACCTGGAGGCGCTGCTCGCACTCCCTGCCAAGGCGCTCGTGCCGGACGTGGACCGCGCCAACCGGTCCCTGACGGCGGACGAGGTTGCCGTGCTGCAGGCGGTCCGGAAGGGCTTTGATGCCCACGGCCTGTCCGTTGACGACTACGTCGGCCTGATCTCCACGCGGGCCACGCTCCACGTCAAGCGGCGCACGCCCCTCCCGGTGGAGCGCCGGATCGACGTCCCGGACTGGGCCGTGGACCGGGCGGCCGCCATGAGCCGGGAGATCGTCGCGGCGATCGCCGCATCGGGCGTCCGGGTCCTGGGCGACCTCGACATCCTCGCCCCTTCGGTCAC
>CAIYZX010000287.1 GCA_903930745.1 uncultured Chloroflexota bacterium
CAGCGCGCAGGCCCGGTAGTTGGCGCCCTTCTGGACGTACCCGCTGCCCGGGACCTGGCCGAAGACGTGGATGGAGTCCCAGCCCCACGTCTCGCCGATCCGGGCGAGCTCCTTGGAGATGGTCTCCAGGACCTCGTCCCACGTGGCCTCGCGGAACTCGCCGCTGCCCCGGTCGCCGGTTCGGACGAGCGGCGTCTTGATCCGGTCCTTGCCGTAGATCTGGTTGAGGTACGAGAGGCCCTTCATGCAGCCGCGCGGGTTGTACGCGCCGTCCGGGTAGTCCGCGGCCTGCTGGATCTTGACCACCACGCCGTCCCGCACGAAGGCGAGCTGGCCGCACGAGCCCGTGCAGTTCGGCGAGCACGTGGTCCGGACCACCTTGTCCACGAGCTTGCTGGCCGGGACCTCGTAGTCTCGCGCCGCGTTGACCGGCGGCGGGTCAAGGACGGGGAGCATCGTCCCCACGCCCACGGTGGCGCCGGCGGCGCCGGCGGCGCCCTTGAGGAAGCGGCGGCGATCCAACGTGCCGCTCATGCCAGCACCCGGGGCGTCATGGGGCACGTGGCGTCCAGCATGGTGTGGTCCGGCGAGCCGCACTGGGCGCAACGGGTGGCCGAGGTGCCGTCCGCGGCCGGTCGTGCTCCCCGGATGGCGCCGGACACGGCGTCACCGACGAGGGAGATGCCTCGCCCCGCGAGGGCGATGACCGGGAGCGAGAGGGCGGCGGCGACGAGACGCCGGCGCGTGATCCGCATGGTGGGTACGTCCCTTCTCGTGTGCCGGGCGCGGCAAGCGGAACGCTGCCCGCCGCGAACGGTGTGAACCTGCCTGGGTGGACCGAGAGGCCCGGGTCGCGGGTCAGGCCTGGGCGGGCGCCTCCGTTCGCCCGATGCGCACATGCCAGTCCACCGGTCCGTTCGCGATGTACTCGAACGTGAACTTGCCCGGATGCTCGGCGGCCAGCATGTAGGAGAGCGGCTTGGGGTCGTGATCGTTGAGGATCTCCACGCTCTCACCGGGCTGGAGTCCGAACAGCGATCCGAAGATCAGCGGGTGGCGCTGGTCAGGGGCCATGCCGCGGACGTCGATGATCTGGGAGCCGGACACGCTGAGAGCACCTCACCTGGTCTGGAACTTGGGCAGGATCCGCCGTGGGGGCGAGTTCCGGTTCCACTTGAAATGTACGGCCTGTACCGTGCAAAATGCAAGAGTGAAATCCACGGACCGTCACGCCATCCTCGCCGAGCCAAGCCGGAGGGCCATCCTGGACATCCTCCGGATCGCCGGTGTGCCCCTGAGCGCGGGGGCCATCGCAGGCCGCGTGCAGCTGCACGTGAACTCCGCCCGTGACCACCTCCACCGCCTCCGGGATGCGGGCCTGGTGCGGGTCACGGTCGCCGCCCCGGCTGGGCGGGGCAGACCCAGCCTGCTCTACAGCCTTGCTCCGGCCCACGAGGCCACCGCGGACCCCTGGCGTGCGTTCGCCGCCGCTGTCGCGGACCAGGTCGAGGCGATGCCGGATCCCGCGCACGTCTGGTCGTCCGCAGGCGAGCGCTGGGGCGCGGCGACCGCCACCGCCGTCCATGACAAACCGCCCCACGACACGATCGGGGCGGTCACGGCAATCCTGCGCGAGGCGGGCTTCGAGCCCGAGGTCAGGACCCAGGATGGCATCGTGGAGATCCGGCTCAATGCCTGCCCATTCCTCCCCGTGGAGCGCCGTCACCTGCACGCAATCTGCGGCGTCCACCACGGCTTCCTCCAGGGGGTCCTGGACGGCCTGGGCTCCAAGGTCCAGGTCACGGTGCTGGAGCCCTTCGCGGAACCCCAGGTCTGCATCGCCCGCCTGACGCTGCCGGCCGACACGTAGACCACCCGAACCTGGAAGGACCTTTCCGAATGGACATGCCTGTCACGCAGGACCCCGCCGCCGTGGGTGCCGCTGCGCTGGACGCCCTTCGCGGCGTCGTCGACCCGGAGCTCGGCGTCAACATCGTGGACCTGGGCCTTGTCTACGAGTGCGACGTGCACGACGGCCTCGCCACGGTGGTCATGACCACCACCACGCCCGCCTGCCCCATCGGCAGCTATCTCGAGGGGCAGGTCCAGTGGACGCTGCTCCGGGTCCCGGGCGTGTCGGAGATCGACATCGTGCTCACCCACGAGCCCCGCTGGACGCCCGCGCTGATGTCACCCGAGGCCCGCGCGATCCTCGGCATCACGGCCTGATCGGCGTGGATCCGCGTCCCGCCCCCGCCGCCGCGCCGGCCCCAGCCACCGCCACCCGCGTCCGCCGCCAGTCACCGGTCCAGCGGCCCTCTGCCGCCCGCCTGCTGCTCGTGGGCCTCGCCGGGACGGCGCTGATCTCCGGGATCCTGGGTGCCCTCGCGCTCCTCGGCTTCCCCGGACCCGGTCCCTCCGGGCGCCTCGCCGCCGGGCACGGGATCCTGATGCCGCTGGGCTTCCTGGGCACGCTCATCGCCCTCGAGCGGGCGGTGGCCCTGGACCGGCCGTGGGGGTACGCGGGCCCGGTGGCCTCCGGCCTGGCGGGTCTCGCGCTGGTGGCCGGGCTGCCGCCCGTCGTCGTCACCTCGCTTCTGCTGGCGGCCGCGCTGGTCTACGTCGCCGTCTACGCCGCACTCCTGGGCAAGGACCCGGCGGTCCACACGCAGGTCCAGGCGGCCGGCGGTGGCTTCCTCCTCCTGGCCGCCCTGGTCCTCCACACCGGCCACGCAGTGGCCGACGCCGTGCCCGCCGTGGCCGCGTTCCTGATCCTCACCGTGGCAGGCGAGCGCCTGGAGTTGGCCCGCCTCGTGGTCCTCACCCGCGCCAAGCGCCTCCTCTTCCTTGCCGCCACGGCGCCCCTGGGTCTCGGCGTGGTCCTCGCCCTCGCGTGGCCGGACCTGGGCCTGCGGCTCGCCGGCG
>CAIYZX010000288.1 GCA_903930745.1 uncultured Chloroflexota bacterium
CCCAACATCCGGACGGCCATCGTGGCCGCCGGTCTGCTTGCCTTCACGCTGTCGATGGACGAGATCCCGGTCACGTTCTTCGTCATCGGGCAGGAGAACACCCTGCCCATGTACATCTGGTCCGCCCTGCGGAGGGGGTTCACCCCCGAGATCAACGCCGTCTCGACCGTGATCCTGGTCCTGGGGATCGGCGCGGTCATGTTGTTCGCCCGCCTCATGGAACAGGCGGAAACCGAGACCGTCGGCAACCCCGTGGTTGTCGATGTCACAGGGAGGTAGCACCGGCATGGACGAGCTCGCCCGACGCGAGATCACTCGACGGCGGTTCCTGCAGGCTGGCGCGATCGCCGGCGTGGGTGCGGGAGGCGCTGCGCTCCTGGCCGCCTGCGGTGGCAGCACTGCCACCCCGGCTCCGGCCACCCCGGCTCCGGCCACCTCCGCACCGGCCACCGACGGCGGCGCAACCCCGGTCCCGTCAACGGCCGGGCTCCCGGATCTGACCGGTGTCACGCTGAACGCCCTGGTCTGGGAGGGCTACACGGACGAGTCCTTCGCCAAGCCGTTCGAGGATGCCACCGGCTGCAAGATCAACTCCACGTTCATCGGATCCAACGACGAGCTGGTGGCGAAGCTGCGTGGTGGTGGCGCCGAGCTCTACGACATCATGACCCCGTCCTGCGACACGGACCGGATCGTGATCGACGCGGGCCTCGCCCTCAAGCTGGACAAGAACAAGATCCCGAACTGGAGCACGGTGTATCCGGCGTTCCAGACCGCGGATGCGGTCGTGGCCAACGGCGAGCTGTACGGCGTGCCCATGTGCTGGGGCGTGATCCCGCTGATCGTGGACCTGGACAAGATCGCGGACCCCGCAGACAGCTGGTCCATCCTCTGGGACGCCCAGTACAGCGGCAAGATCTCCATCTGGAACGACATCTCCACGATCTGGAGCACCGGTCTGCTGCTGGGCTTCCCCGATGTGTACAACCTCTCGGACGACCAGCTGGCCCAGGTCAAGGCCAAGCTCATCGAGCAGAAGCCCCTGGTCCGCAAGTACTGGTCCACCGCGGGCGAGCTGACCAACCTGTTCGCCAACGGGGAGATCGCGGTAGCCAACTCCTTCGGTGGCCTGACCTTCACGCAACTCACCGGTCAGGGAAAGAACATGAAGGAGTACGTGCCCAAGGAGGGTGCGACCGCCTGGGTTGACTACTGGCTGGTCTCCGCCGGCACGAAGAACGCCGACGCCGCCCACGCGTGGCTCAACTACATCCACGACGCGAAGACGCAGTCGCTCATCTACGCCGCCACCGGCTACGGCCCCACGAACCAGGATGTGGTTCCGCTGCTGGACGACGCGTCCGTGAAGCTCTACCACCTCGACGAGCCGGACTACATGAGCGGCCTGTCTCTGTGGCAGGCGGTTCCGGAGCGCGCGAAGTACCTGGACATCCTCAACTCGGTGCTTTCGGCGTGACGTCTGCGACCACATCGGCGGCTGCCTCCTCGCCCGTATCCCCCCACGGGCGGGAGGCGGCTGTCCGGCTCGCCGGCGCCACCAAGCGCTACGGGCAGCTCACCGCCGTTGATGGCCTGGACCTCGATGTCAAGAAGGGCGAGTTCCTCGCCCTTCTTGGCCCGTCGGGCTGCGGCAAGACAACCACCCTGAGGATGATCGGGGGGTTTGAGACTCCGGACTCCGGGACCATCGCGATCGATGGCGTGGACGTCACCCACCGGCCGCCGGACCGTCGGCCGGTCAACACCGTCTTCCAGAGCTATGCCCTGTTCCCGCACATGTCCGTCACGGACAACGTGGAGTACGGGCTTCGCGTGCGGGGCATGGCTCGAGATGCGTCCCGGAAGGCCGTTGCCAGTGCGCTGGAGCTCGTAGGTCTCGCAGACGTTGGCGCGAAGCGCCCCCGGCAGCTCTCAGGCGGCATGCAGCAGCGCGTCGCGCTCGCCCGCGCCCTCGTCCTCAAGCCGGCGGTGCTGCTGCTGGACGAGCCGCTTGGCTCCCTGGACCTCAAGTTCCGCAAGCAGATGCAGGTGGAGCTCCGGCGCCTCCACCGCGAGGTTGGCGGGACATTCATCCACGTGACCCACGACCAGGAGGAGGCCATGACCATGGCCGACCGCATCTGCATCATGGACCGTGGCCGGATCATGCAGATGGGTACGCCAACGGAGATCTACGACCGGCCCAACAGCCGGTACGTCGCCGGCTTCATCGGCTCCATGAGCTTCCTCGAGGGATCGATCTCTGCGGTGGACGGCGACATGGCCACGGTCGAGGTGCCTCGGGTGGGGTCCCTCAGGGCCACGCTGGGCCAGTCGCTCGCCGTTGGGGCCGCCGCCTCGTTCGCCGTAAGGCCGGAGCAGCTGGTGCCAGGTGACGCGGGGGGAGCGGGCCTTTCCGTCCGCGGTTCCGTGGTGGACGTGCTGCCCACCGGCGCGGCCACCATGGTCCGCGTCGCGGTTGGCGGCAGCGAGCTGGTTGCGCAGGTGAGCCGCTCGTTCGGCGTCTCCATCGGGGACGAGATGGCGCTCTCCTGGGATCCCGTGATCGCCCGGGTCTTTGGAGGCCGCGGCTCGTGATCGGGGTATCGGGCAACCGGCCCCGCTTCGCCATTCCGGATCGCCTGGCCGGCAGCCGGCGCCTGCAGCTGCTCGTCATCGGGCTCCCGGTGGGCGCCTGGATCCTGTGGTGGCTGGGCGGCGCCTACGCCACGCTGCTGATCCAGTCACTGTGGAAGACCCAGGGCTTTGGCGTGGTGCCCCTCTGGAACCTGGACTCCTACGAGAAGATCCTGGGCCAGGACTACTTCCTCAAGACCCTGGGCAAGTCCTTCCTCATCGCCGGAGTGACGGTGCTGCTGGCAACGGCGCTGGCGTTCCCGGTTGCCTACTTCATCACCTTCAAGATGACCAGGCGGCGGAGCCTGGGGTACGTGATGGTCATCGTCCCGCTCTGGGTGAGCTACCTCGTGCGCGCCTACGCGTGGAAGGTGATCCTGGGTGACCAGGGGTTCCTCAACACCGCCCTCATGGGGATGGGGATCATCAGCCATCCCCTCTCGTTCCTGCTGTACAGCCCGATCGCGGTGATCCTCACGCTGACGCACATCTACACGCCGTTCATGATCCTCACGATCTACGCGGTGCTTGAGCACATCCCGCAGTCCTACATCGAGGCCTCGCGTGACCTGGGCGCCGGCGGCCTGCGGACCTTCGTCCGGGTCACGCTGCCCCTCGCAATGCCGGGCATCCTGGCGGGCGGCCTGTTCAGCTTCGGCCTCGCCGCAGGCGACTTTGTGGCCCCACTCCTGGTGGGTGGCCCTGACGCCGTGATGATCTCCAACATCATCGCCAGCCAGTTTGGTGCAGCGAACGACTGGCCTCTTGGCGCGGCGCTGGCCGCCACCATGCTGGCCGCCATGATCGTGGTCATCCGTCTCGCCTCCTGGGTGGAGGCGAAGTCCCTTACCTAGCCACCCCCGGGGCCCCTGCCGGGAGGGCGGGGCAGCCGGGAATTCTTTGCATGCAGCGTATGCAGAAAGGGAACCCGACGTGACGGAGGCGACAGCCCTCGGCCGGCGACCAGTCCTCTGCTACACGGATGTTGGCGGCACGTTCACCGACTCGTTCGTGGTGGACGACGCCGGCGATTTCGTGGTTGGCAAGGCCCCATCAACGCCGTCCGACATCGCGCAGGGCTTCTTCGCCTCGCTCGACAACGCCCGCACCCAGCTTGGCGTGGACGTGGAGACGTTCTACTCCAGCCTGCAGGTCATCGGATACGGCGCCACCACCGTGCTGAACGCCGTGCTCACGAGGCGCGGTGGCCGCCCCGGGATGCTGATCACGAAGGGGTTTGAGGACCTGCTCCTGATGGAGCGGGGCAAGCAGTCCTGGATCGAGCTTGGACGGGCCGACCGGATCCACCCCGTGACGCATCGTCACCAGCAACCGCTCGTCCCCCGCTCGCGCATCCGCGGCATCAGCCAGCGCCACGACTCGCTGGGCCGCGAGCTGATCCCTCTGTACGAGGACGAGGTCCGCGCTGCGGTGCGGGAGCTCCTTGCGGACGGCGTTGACGCGCTCGTGATCTGCTTCCTGTGGTCGTTCCTGGACGACGCCCACGAGCAGCGTGCGCGGGCGATCGCCGAGGAGGAGATGGCGGCTGCGGGGCGTGTTGTGCCCGTCTTCCTGTCCTCCGTGATCAGTCCGACCATCCGCGAGCTGCCGCGGGCCAACGCCGCCACGATTGAGGCCTTCGCGGGCCCGTCCACGCTGCGCGCCCTCCGCGAGATTGAGACTCGCCTGCACGAGTACGGCTTCCAGGGCGACCTCCAGGTCATGCAGTCCGCCGGGGGACTGGCCCCGGCAAAGCACGTCCGGGCCATCGACACCGCGAAGTCCGGACCCGTTGGAGGCCTGATCGGCACCCGGTTCATCGGCGAGCTGTACGGCTTCGGGAACCTGATCTCAACGGACGTTGGCGGGACCTCCTTTGACGTGGGCCTGGTCAACGACGGGTTCGTGGGCGTCAACCGCGAGCCCACGCTGGGTGGACTGCTGCTGTCCATCCCCATGATGGAGGTCCACTCCATTGGCGCCGGTGGCGGCACCATCGCCCGGATCGACTCGCTCTCCGGGCGACTGGTGGTTGGCCCGGAGTCCGCGGGTGCAGTCCCCGGTCCCGTCTGCTACGGCAAGGGCGGGACGGAGCCCACCACCACGGACGCGGACCTGGTCCTTGGCTACCTCGCCCCGGACAACTTCCTGGGCGGCCGTCTCACGGTGGACGTGGAGGCCGCTCGCTCCGCGATCCGGACCCGCATCGCGGAGCCCCTTGGCCTGAGCATCGAGGATGCAGCCGAAGGGATCCGCAGGATCGTGGACGCCCGCATGCGGGAGGCGGTCATCGGCCTCGTCGCCCTCCGCGGATACTCGCTTGAGGACTACGTCCTGCTGGGGTTCGGCGGTGCCGGCGCCACGCACGTCGCGGGCTACACGGAGGACCTCAAGGTCAAGGCCGTCCTGGTCTTCCCATATTCCGCCGCCTTCTCCGCCTTTGGTGCTGCCGCGTCCGACTACGAGCACCACTACCACCGGGCGATCAACACGGTCATCCCGCCCGGCGCGGACGAGGCTGCCATGGCAGTGCGGGGCCGCCGGGTGAGTGACGCCTGGGCCCGACTGGAGGAGCAGGCACGCGAGCAGATGGCGAAGGAGGGCTTCAGCGACGATGAGGTCACGCTGGAGCACCTTGCCATGGTCCGCTATGGGCGCCAGTTGAACGACCTCATCGTCCGGTCGCCAATCAGCCGGATTGACGGCGCGGACGGGCTACGCGAGCTCCTGGCCGCTTTCGAGGACCAGTACAGCCGCGTCTACGCGAACGGTGCCCGCTCGCCCCGCTCCGGCTACGAGATCTACGAGGTGGGGCTCATCGCAAGGGCTCCCAAGATCAAGCCACGTCTTGACCGCCACCCGCTGGTGGGCGAGGACGCCTCCGCTGCGATCGCATCCGTCCGGCCTGCGTACTTCGGCGGTGCCTGGCTGGACACGCCTCGCTACCGCTGGCCCGCGCTGCGTCCCGGCAACGTGGTGAATGGCCCTGCGGTGGTGGACGACCCCACCACCACGCTCGTGGTGCCGCCCGGACGGCGCCTGCGGATTGACGAGTACCTGACCGTGTGGCTGGAGGAGTCCCCCCGATGACGACCGAGCTTGTGCCGCCGCGGGCCACCGGAGCGAACAGCCTCAAGGAGCGTCTGGCGATCCAGGACCGCCGGATCGCGGAGACCGGCGTCTTCGAGCCGGAGCTCCGCCTCAAGGGCGCGGATCCCGTTGCCTTCGAGGTGCTGTTCACGAAGATCCACCAGGCGGTGATCAACGCCCGCGAGGTTGCGCTGCTGATCTCCGCCTCTCCGGCGACCCGTGAACAGGGCGAGATCATCTTCGGCCTGTTCACGCCTGAGGGAGACTCCATCGCCCTCAGCTCCGGCCTGATGATCCATGTGCACACGATGAGTCGCGCGATCAAGTGGATGATCGCGAACGACTACGAGACCGCCGTGGGCATCAACCAGGGCGACTACTTCTTCAACAACGACTCGTTCATCGGTGGCGGGCACCCGTCGGACCAGATGCTGATCACGCCGTACTACGTGGACGGGGAGATCGCCGGCTGGATCGGCGGCCTGACCCACGTGGTGGAGACCGGCGCGGCGGAGCCCGGCGCCATGGGGTCCAGCTTCACGAGCCGGTTCGTGGAGGGCCTGATCCTCCCGTGCCTCAAGGTGGGCATCAACGACCAGTTGACCCGCGACGCGGAGATCCTGGTGGAGCGGTCCGTCCGCACGGCGGTCCCGTGGCTGACGGACAACCGCGCCAAGCTGACCGGCATCAAGCTGATCCGCGACGCCATGGAGCAGCTGATCGGCGAGATCGGTGCAGACCGGTACCACCAACTGTCGCGCGAGTACATCGAGGACACCCTCCGGGCCTCGCGTGAGAAGGTCCGCCGCTTCCTCCACCCGGGTCGCTATCGTGACGTGGCGTGGCGCGGCGTGTCCCTCACCGGACAGGAGTCGCTGATGCAGGCGCCCTGCGAGCTGGTGGTGACCCGCGAGGGCCGGATCATCCTGGACTATGACGGCGTCCCCTCGGCGCGGCGTCAGCCGTTCCAGGGCACGCTGCCGCTGTTCGAGGGCATGCTGTTCAACGCGCTGATCCAGAACGTCTTCTACGACCTGCGCTACAACGACGGCACCTTCCTGGCCGTGGAGCTGCACGTGCCCGAAGGTACGGCCTGCAACCCCACGGACATCTTCCTGCCCACCACGCTTTGGGGGCCCGCCTATGCCGGCCTGCAGGCGCTGGGTTCCTGCGTGGCACGCGCCTACTTCGCCAACGGCTACCTGGAGGAGGCCCACGCGTCCGGTCCGCTCACCTCTGGGAACCTCGTTGGCGGCTTTGACCAGTACGGGCGTCCCGTTGGTGGCCAGTGCTTCGAGTTCGCCTCGTCCGGCATGTACGCCACGGCCTTCATGGATGGGCTTGACTCCGCCTTCAGCGACTTCAACGCCGAAGGCGACATGGGTGATGCAGAGGTCTGGGAGCAGGGAATGCCCCAGGTCTGGCTGGCCCGGGAGATCCGGAAGGATGGCGGCGGCTTTGGGCGGTACCGCGGTGGCAACGGCATCCACTCGCTCTACATGGCGCCGGAGGGGGCTCGCATCGAGATGGGATCGTTCGGGTCTCCGCCGATCTTCTCCACCACGGGGATCATGGGCGGGTATCCCGCACCGCCGTTGCGCACCTACATCGGGCGCGGCAGCAACCTGCGCTCGCTGATCGAGTCCGGGGCGGATCTCCCGAACGGCGAGGGCCTGGATCCCGCGGAACCCGCGTTCGTCAAGGCGATCGACGCGGACTGGGAACTGGTCCTTGGCCAGAACTACCCTGTGCGGGAGCTGGAGCCGGGTTCGCTCTTCTCCGTGGTGACGGGTGATGGCGGCGGCTTTGGCGATCCCATCGAGCGCGAGCCGCTGCACGTGGCGCGTGATGTCGCCAACGCGCTGACCAGTGCGGAGACCGCCGAGCGGATCTATGGCGTCCGGCTCGGCCCGGATGGCTCCGTGGATGCTGCCGCGACGAAGGAGCTGCGGTCCGCCATGCGCCGCCGGCGCCTGGAGCGTGGCGTGCCG
>CAIYZX010000289.1 GCA_903930745.1 uncultured Chloroflexota bacterium
GGGTACGGGTCACCCTCGGCCACCACGCGGGCGGGCAGCGAATGGGCGGTGAACATGTAGCGGACGCCCGCCGGGTCGGCGAAGCGGCCGTGCGCCTCAAGGGCGGTCTGCGCCAGCGCCTCGATGAAGCGCGGCTGGTCATGCCAGGACGCCACGTAGTCAACGAGTGGGGCGGTGCCGCCCGCCGCGGTGATGTCCGCGATGGCGTTGTCCACGGCCCGCCGGTAGCCCGCGGCGTTCGAGGAGGCCTGCGGCGCCAGGGCGATGGCCACGAACCGGGTCACCCCATCGGCCACCATGCCCTTGACGATGTCGCCGATGCGCGGGGCGATGTGGCGCATGCCGGCATAGACCGGGACCTCTAGGCCCCGGCGGGCCAGCTCCGCCTGCACGGCGGCTCGCTGCTCCTCCACGATGCGGGACAGCGGCGAGCCGCCGCCGATGGCGCGGTACCGGCCCTTGAGCTCGTCGAGGAGGTGCGGCGGGGGCGGCGAGCCGCGGCGGATGTCCGTGTAGTACGCCTCCACCTGGTCGATGGAGGTTGGCGAGCCGTAGGCCATGAGCAGGACGGCGAGGGTCACAGGGTCGCTCCTTGACGGTGGACGAGGTCAACGAGGCGCGAGAGGTGGTCCGGGTTCGTGGCGGGCAGGACCCCGTGACCAAGGTTGAAGATGTGGCCGGGCCGGCCGCCGTTCTGGTCCAGGATCCAGCGGGCGGTCTCCTCCACCCCCTCCCAGGGGCCCAGGAGGAGGACCGGGTCCAGGTTCCCCTGGACGGCGCGGTCGCCCACGATGCGGCGGCCCTCGGCGAGGCGGATGCGCCAGTCGAGACCGATGACGTCACCACCGGCCGCGGCCTGGAGGTCCAGGATCCCGCCCGTCCCCACGCCGAAGTGCGTCTTGGGCACGTCCAGCTCCGCGAGGCCCGCGAAGAGGCGGCGCATCCACGGCAGGAGCCTTCGTTCGTAGTCCAGCGGCGAGAGGCCGCCAACCCAGGAGTCGAAGACCTGGATGGCCTCCGCACCCGCGGCCACCTGGGCGCGCAGGTACGCGACCGTGGTCTCCACGAGCCGGTCAAGGAGCGCGGCCCAGGTGTCCGGGGCCTCGTGCATCAGCCGCTTGGTGTTGCTGAACTCGCGGGACGGGCCGCCCTCCACGAGGTAGCACGCGAGCGTGAACGGGGCGCCCGCGAAGCCGATGAGCGGCACCGGGGACTCGCGCCGGATGATCGAGATGGCATCCAGCAGCGGCGCCACGGACGCCTCGGGGTCGAAGGTGCGGAGCGCCTCCACGTCGGCCATCGTGCGCACCGGGCGGGCGAGGACCGGGCCGCGGCCCTCCACGATGTCGAAGTCCACGCCCATGCCCGTGAAGGGCGTCGTGATGTCCGCGAACAGGATCGCGGCGTCCACGCCCAGGCGGCGGACCGGCTGCAGCGTGACCTCGGCGCACAGGGCCGCGTCACGCGTGATCTCGATCAGCGTGGCCTTCTCGCGGATCGCGCGGTACTCCGGCAGGGCACGGCCGGCCTGGCGCATGAACCAGACGGGCGTGGTGTCTGCGGCGAGGCCGCGGGCGGCCCGGAGGAACCGGGCCTCGGGACGGGGTGCGGGGGTCACCCCGTCCCGGGCCCGCGGGGAAATCGCGGTCATGCGGCGAAGGCGCGCCGGGCGGCGGCCACGGTGGCGGTGATCTCGGCGGACGTGTGGGACGCCCCCAGGAACCAGGCCTCGAACTGGGACGGCGGGAGCAGGATCCCCTGGTCCAGCATCGCCCCGAAGAAGCGGGCGTAGGCGGCGCGGTCGGAGGTGCCGGCCTCCGCCCAGTTGCGCGGCGGCGTGGGGCGGAAGAAGAGCGTGAGCAGCGAGCCAACGCGGGTGATCGCCACCTCGCGCCCCGCCTGCTGTGCGGCATACCGCAGACCGGTCTCCAGCTCCGCGGCCGTCTCCTCGATCGCGAGGTAGACGTCCTCGGTGAGCAGGTCCAGCGTCGCGGCACCCGCCGCCATGGCGATGGGGTGGCCGGACAGCGTGCCCGCCTGGTAGACGCCGCCCTCGGGGGCGACGTGGCGCATCAGGTCGTTGCGGCCGCCGTACGCCCCCACCGGGAGCCCGCCGCCGATGATCTTGCCCAGCGTGGTGAGGTCCGGCGTGACGCCGTATCTCGCCTGGGCGCCGCCGCGGGCCACGCGGAAGCCGGTGATCACCTCGTCGAAGATCAGCAGCGCGCCGTTGGACGCGGTGACCTCGCGGAGCCACTCCAGGTACCCGGGCTGGGGCGGGATCACGCCCACGTTCGCGGCCACGGGCTCCACGATCACCGCGGCGACGCGGTCCTCGTGGCGCTCGAAGACCTGGGCGATGGCCGTCGGGTCGTTGTACGGGACCACCACGGTGTCGCGTGCGGCGCCGCCGGTGACGCCCTCGGAGCCCGGGAGGCCCAGCGTGGCGAGACCGGAGCCCGCGTCCACGAGGAGGCTGTCGCCGTGTCCGTGGTACCCGCCCGCGAACTTCACGATGATGTCCCGGCCGGTTGCGCCGCGGGCCAGCCGCAGGGCGCTCATCACGGCCTCCGTGCCGGACGAGGTGAAGCGCAGCCGCTCCATGGACGGCATGGCGTTGCGGATCCGGTTGCCCAGCTCCACCTCGAGGGGTGACGTGGCGCCGAAGGCGAAGCCCCGGAGCGCCGTCTCGCGGACCGCCTCCACGGGCGCCGGGTGGGCATGGCCCAGGATGGCCGGGCCCCAGGACGCGATGTAGTCGATGTACCAGTTGCCGTCCGCGTCCCGCACGCGCGGGCCCTCGCCGGCGTCGATGAGCAGCGGCGGGCGGCCCACGGACCCGAAGGCGCGGACCGGGCTGTTGACGCCGCCCGGGAAGAGGGACTCTGCCTCCTGGCGCAGGAGGGCCTGGCGCCCACCCGCGACCTGGCCGCCGGCAGGGTGCGGAACGTGGCCGGTGGAACCCGTTGACATCAGATGGCCTCCCGCGCCCACGCGGCCAGGTCCGCGGCGGCATACGTGATGACGAAGCCCGCGCCTGCGCGCAGGATGGACGTTGTGGCCTCGGTGAGCGCTCGCCGGCGGTCCAGCCAGCCGTTCCGCGCGGCGGCCTCGATGGCGGCGTACTCCCCGCTCACCTGGTACGCGCCGATGGGCACGTCGTAGCGGGCCCTGGCGGCCGCGAGGATGTCCAGCGAGGGCATCGCGGGCTTCACGAGGAGCATGTCCGCACCCTCGATGAGGTCGTGGTCCATCTCGCGCATGGACTCGCGGGCGTTTGCCGGGTCCATCTGGTAGCCGCGCCGGTCGCCGAAGGAGGGCGCGGAGCCCGCGGCGTCGCGGAACGGGCCGTAGAACGCGGAGGCGGTCTTCGCGGCGTAGGCAAGGATCGCGGTGTCGTGGTGGCCCGCGTCATCGAGCGCCTCGCGGATCGCCGCCACCTGGCCATCCATCATGGCGGACGGGGCCACGATGTCCGCGCCGGCCTCCGCCTGCGAGACCGCCGTGCGGCCCAGGAGCGCGATCGTGGCGTCGTTGTCCACGCGTCCGTCCGCCAGCAGCGGACCGCAGTGGCCGTGGTCCGTGTACTCGCACAGGCACGTGTCCGCGATGAGCACCGTGTCCAGGTCCGCGTCCCGCAGGAGGCGGAGCGTCTGCTGGACAATGCCGTCCTCGATCCAGCCGCCGGTGCCGGTCGCGTCCTTCTCCGCCGGGAGGCCGAAGAGGATCAGACCGCCCACGCCCAGGTCCGCGAGGCGGCGGGCGTCCTTGAGCGCCTCGTCCGGCGTCACGCGCTCCACGCCCGGCATGGAGCCCACGGGCTGCCGCCCGCCGGTGCCCGGGTAGACGAAGAGCGGGGCCACGAGCTGGCGGGGATGGATCCGCGTCTCGCGCACGAACGCGCGCAGCGTCTCGGTGCGGCGGAGTCGGCGCAGGCGATGGGCGGGGTCCGGGAGGCCGAAGACGCCGGCGGCCGACGGGCCGGACTCTGGCTGGGGCGCGGGGCTCATGCTGGGTCTCCAGTGGATGGCGTGGTGCCGGACGTGGTGCCGGCGAGGCCGAGGGCGGTGGCGGTGAAGGCGGCGAGCTCCGCGGCGTGCGGGCCCGGGGACGTGAGGACGGTGGCGTAGCCCGCCTCGCGGGCCGCATCCGCGGTCGTGACACCGGGGGCGATCACCGGTGTGGCGAGGAGCCTGGCGCGGGTTGCCGGGTCGGCGGCCAGGGCGGCGATGCCGCGTGCCGTTGAGCCGCTCGTGAGGACGAGGGCGTCCACCGGCCCATCGGCCAGGGCCGCCGCGAGCGCGACGCGGGAGGCATCGGGCGCCTCGTGGGTCTCGTAGGCCACGGCCTCGGTCACCTTGACGCCGCGGGCGCCCAGCGCGTTCGCGAGGGCCGGCTCCGCGATGTCCGCATGGGCCACGATGACGCTGTCGCGCCGGTCCAGCCGCAGCTCCGCGGCGAGCGCCTGCGCAGAGGCCACCCACGGCACGAAGACGTCCGTGACGCCACCCTCGCGCAGCGCTGCCGCCGTCGCCTGGCCAACGGCAGCCCAGCGGAACATCAGCGGCTCCTCGCCATTGCGGGCGAGCCCGGCCAGCACCGCGCGGGCGGCGTTGGCGCTGGGGACCACGATGACCGTCGCCGGGTCCGCGGCCGCAAGCGCGGCATCCAGGCCGCTCCCCTCGCCCGCCGGGACCACCTCGATGGCGGGCACGTGGACCGCATCCACGCCTCGCTCGTCCAGCGCGGCCACCAGCTCGTCCGCACGTCCCTCGGGCCGGGCGACGAGAACCCGGGGCCGGGTCCGCAGGGCGACGATGCGCTGCGCCATCTCGGCGGCCAGCGCGCGGCGGGCATCCGGGGCGCA
>CAIYZX010000290.1 GCA_903930745.1 uncultured Chloroflexota bacterium
GCATCCGCCGCTGCGGGCGCATCCGCCGCTGCGGGCGCATGCTCCCCGCCGGCACGCCACGTGAGCACCAGCGACCCGTACCGGTGCGAGCCCAGCTCACCGAGCAGGACCGCGCCGTCCAGGGGCGACCCACCAGCGGGGCGGACCGCCATGACAGCGCCGGAGGTCGGGCGGGCGCCGAGCACCATTGCGAGACGATGCCGGAGCGGGGAATCCTCGGCCAGGAGCCGGCCACCCAGCGCCACGGGCACCACGCCCTGCGAGACGGGGCGATGCATCTGCGCCACCGCGGCCTCCACGAGGTCCGCGAGCTCTGCCGCCCCGTCGTCAACGATCCGCATGGCGACCGCGTCTCCCTCGCCTGCGGCCTCGAGGACCGACCGGGCGAAGGACGCCACGGTCTGCACCGGCCGGTCGCCGTCGTGGATCCGGACGTGGAGGCCGGACAGGTCGCCGTACAGGCCGGCCGCGAGTCGCTCAAGCGAGGTCGCCGGCCCCCGACCCTCCCGTGCCCGCAGCGCGGCGTCGATGCCCCGGGAGCCAGTCCAGAAGGCGCCGCCCTGGTCGCCAAGCAGGAACCCGTGGCCCCCAAGGATCCGCGGTGCGCCCGCATCGGGGAGCACGAGGCATGCGACGCCCGTTCCCGCCACCACGCTCACGCCCGGAAGGCCGCCGAGCGCTCCCGCGTGCGCGGTGACGGCGTCGTCGCTGAGCCACACCTCGCGGGCGCCGGTTGCGGCGCCAACAAGCCCGCACAGGCGTCGCCCATCGACCTCGTCTGCGGGAGCCGTGGTCAGGCCCAGGACCACCCGGTCCACGGGCCCGATGCCCAGGCGCCGGGCGCCCTCTGCCACTGCCTCTGCCACGAGCGCCACCGAGTCGCCGTCCACGCGGGCGACACCCGCCACCTCCATGACCGTGGGCGTGCCGGCCACGCGCAGCCGGATCGCGGTCTGGCCGCCGTCAACCCCGAGAACACGCATCAGCCGTCCCTCCGTGGCCTGGAGCTCGTGGCGCCCTCCCGGCTGCCGGCGGGCCCGATGGCCACGTCCGTCACGCTGGCAGAGAGGTGGTACTCGTCGCCCCGGTAGCGGCAGTCCGCGGCCATGATCACGCGCCCGCGGGCGTCACGGTCCACCATCCGCAGGCGGAGGCAGCCGATCCCGGGCGGCAGGTCCAGCAGACCGCACGTGGCCGCATCCGGGAGCTCGGCCTCGATGGTGACGGTGGCGCTGGCCGGCACCACACCGTAGCGCCGGGCGAGCACCTCGTACAGCGAGCCGTCCAGGTCGTCTGCGCCCAGGCCCGGGACGAGGGCGCGCGGGATCGTCGTTGTCTCCAGGGCCATCGGCCGCCCGCTGCCGGATCGCAGGCGGGTGAACGTGACGACGCCTGCGCCGGGCTCCACGCGGAGGCGCGTCGCCGTCTCCGCGTCCGCCGGTCCTTCGGCGAAGGCGAGGAGGCGGCTGCCCGGGGCCAGGCCACGCTCCCGCATGTCGTGGCTGAATGACGTGAGGCCCAGGAACCGGACCACCGGCCGCGGAAGGACGTACGTGCCACTGCCGTGCCGCCGCTCAAGGAGGCCCTCGGCGATGAGGCCGTCCATGGCGTGGCGGACGGTCATCCGGGCCACGCCCAGGCGGTTCGCCAGGTCTCGCTCGCCCGGAAGACGGTCACCGGGACGGCCCTCCGCCACGATCGCGCGCAGGCGGGCGCGCACGGCGGCACGGGGAGACTCGTCGCGATCCGGCATCCACCGGAGTATGGCGTCTGGACGGGGTGCCTGCAAGGCATCGCTAGACCAGTACGGCGACCGGCCGGCGGTGCCAACCTAGACCACTCTCACGCATGCATGTCGCCCGGGATATACCAGTTCCAGAAGGTGGATTCACCTCCGTGCTGGACCACTCGCCGTTGCAGCCCGCAGCGCGGTAGGCTGGGGGGGCCATGCCGAGCACCCTCTCCATCCGTCATGCCTCCCTCGCCGATCTACCGGGTGTCTACCGGGTCTGCCTCCAGACCGGCGACGCCGGAGCGGACGCCACGGGGTCCTGGCGGGACCCGGACCTGCTCGGCCACGTCTGGGCGGGCGCGTACGTGGTGGGGGCGCCGGACCTCGCCTTCGTGGTCACACACCCGGACAGCGGCGTCTGCGGCTACTTCTTCGGGTGCGCGGACACGCGCGCCTTCGAGGCCTGGCAGGAGGCCGCCTGGTGGCCGCCGCTGCGTGCCGCCTACCCGTTGCGGGCAGACCAGTCGCTCGAGGCGGAGCTCGTCCATGTGATCCACCACCCGCCCCTGGCACCGGACGACATCGTGGCGGAATACCCGGCCCACCTGCACATCGACCTGCTCCCGGTCGCCCGGGGGCTTGGCATCGGACGCGTGCTGGTGGACCGGCTGCTCGCGGAGCTGCGCGTCCGCGGCGTGCCGGGCGTCCACCTGGAGGTGGCGGCCTCCAACGCGAACGCGATCGCGTTCTACCAGCACCTGGGCTTCGAGGTGCTGCGGCCGAACAGCGACCACGACCTGCTGATGGGGCTCCGGCTGGCCTGACGTCCACGAGGTGATCGCGCCGGCACCGGTGGCCGCACCGATGTCCGCCGGACCGGCCCGGTCAGCTCGAGGGCGCCGGTGTGGGATCCGGCTGGGCCACCGGCGCGCCATCGGTCAGGAGCGTGGTGGTGATGAGCTCGATGTCCACGGTGCCGTTGTTGGCCGCCTGGTGGTGCTCGTCCGGGTTCTCGATGATGGCGTCGCCCGTGTTGAGGTCGATCGTGTCGCCGGCCTTGTGCGTCTCCACGGTCCCATCCGCGCGGTGGATCTCCGCCTCGCCGGTGAGGATCGTGTAGGTGAGCGTCCCCGCCTTGACCTGGGCGATCTGCCAGCCCGGGTGGTTGTGCGCCGGCAGCTTGGAGCCGGCCGGGATGATGTAGTGCCAGAGAGTGAGGCGCAGGCCGGGCGCGTTCCCGGGAACCACGCCGCCGATCTCCGTGCGGACGATGCCGGACGCGGGCGAGGCCGAGGGCGCGACGGTGGCCGCGGGCGCGCTGGTGGGGGCATCGGACGAGGCGCCGCCGCAGGCCGAGAGGAGGACGGACAGCGCGAGCAGGCCGCCGGCCAGCGGTGCCGCGGGACTGCGACGGATCATGGGAACCTCGTAGGGCGTGCCCCCCCGGGCAGGCGCGCACCCTATCACGCAGCCGGTCTGCGCCCTACGTGTACGTCCGGACCGCCAGGATGATGCCAACGCTCCAGCCCGCCAGCGCGATGAGCAGGCGCAGCGTGTGCGACGGGATCCGCCGCGCGATGGCCGGGCCGATGAGCCCACCCGTGAAGACGCCCAGCGCCAGGGGAAGGGCGAACTGCCAGGCCACGGGGCCGAAGAACGCGAAGAGGATCGCCGCCACGCCGTTGGGCACGGCCGAGAGGATGTTCTTCGCCGCGTTCACCTCCACGAGGGGCCGCGCGATGATCGCCCCCAGCATCAGCAGGGCGATGAGGCCGGCCGCCGCACCGAAGTACCCGGAGTAGAGCGTGGCCAGGAAGTAGCCCGCCAGGGGGCCGGGACGCAGGCCCACGGGACGGAAGAGCGGCCGCTCGCGCAGGCGGGGCTGGATCAGCACGAGGGTGGAGGTGCCGGCGATCAGGACCGGGGCGACCAGCTCGAAGGAGCGGCCGGGGAGCGCCAGGAGCAGCAGGCCGCCGGTGGCCCCGCCCGCGGCACCCACGATGGCCAGGCGCCACAGCATGGGCCGCTGGCCCTCCAGCTCGCGGCGGGACCCGATGCCCGCGCCGATGCCGGTCCACATCAGTGCCACGGTGTTGGTGACGTTCGCGGCGACCGGTGCGAGGCCCACGGCGAGCAGCGCCGGGTAGGTGACGAGCGAGGCGAGGCTCACGATGACGCTGACGACGCCGCCGCCCACGCCCGCGACGAACAGGAAGAGCATCTCGGGGAGGGGGAGGTTCATGGGTCGGGGTGCTCGCGCTGGGCCGGGCTGGTGGGTGCCGCTCAGGCCAGCGGGTTGAGGGGGCCGAGATCGGCGGTGCGGGCGCAGCGGACCAGGCGGGCACTGCTGGCCTCGACGTGCGGTGCCAGCGCCACGAGCGCCTGGGGCTGGGTGCAGACCTCGGCGACCGCGTGGGGGCACCTGGCGGCGAACCGGCAGCCCTGCTGTCCAGCGGTGGCCGCGGTCTCGGCGGCATCGGTCGATGCCTCGAGGGGCGCCCGGAACGGGACGCCGATCTCCGGAACGGAACGCCGGAGCGCTGCCGTATACGGGTGGCGAGGCTGGTGCAGGAGCGGGCTCGTCGCGCCGCGCTCCACCACCTCGCCGCGATAGAGGACCACGGTCTCCTCGCAGAGCCGGGCCACCACCGCGAGGTTGTGCGAGACCAGCAGGAGGCCCAGGCCCCGCTCCTCGCGCAGCCGCTCGATCAGCTCCAGGATCTTCGCCTGGACCGTGGCATCGAGACCGCTCGTGGGCTCGTCCAGCAGCAGGATTCGCGGCCCAACCGCGAGGGCCCGGGCGATGACCGCGCGCTGGCGCTGGCCGCCGGAGACCTCGTGGGGGTGACGCCTGGCCACGGCGGCGGGCAGGCCCACCTCGTCGAGGAGACGGAGAACCGCGGCCTCGGCATCGGCGCCCTTGCCGCCACCGGCGCGGTGGCCCTCGGCGATCGCCGCGCCCACGCTCTGGCGCGGGTCCAGCGCGCCGTCCGTGTCCTGCGCAACCGGCTGCACGGCGCGCCGGAACGCCTTGGCC
>CAIYZX010000291.1 GCA_903930745.1 uncultured Chloroflexota bacterium
ACGGTCATGTCGAACTGGGCTCCGATCAGCGTCGCGAGCGCCCTCCGGAAGAGGGGCTGGTCATCGACGAGCAGGACTCGGAGCTTCGGAGGCAGATGTCCCAACGGTGTCCTCGGTGGAGAGGTGGACGCTGACGCGGGTGCCCGCGTTCGGGGCAGTATGCACGGAAAGCGTCCCACCGATCTGGTCGACGCGCTCCCGCATGGAGGCAAGGCCGAAGCCGCCCTCCATGGAGCTCTTCACCGTACCCGGGTCGAAGCCTACCCCATCATCCTCGATCTGCAGCGTTGTGCCGGTTGGCCGGCAGTCGATGCGCACCGTCACGCGCGACGCCTCGGCGTGCTTGCGGGTGTTCGTCAGGGCCTCCTGGACCACCCGGAGCAGCTGGACCTCCGCCCTCGGCGTGAGCGCCCTGCGGGTGTCGCCCTCGCAGACCAGGTTCGCGGAGATCCCGGTCTGGCGGCTGTACTTGCGCAGGTAGTCGCGGAGGCTCCCCTCGAGGCCATCGTCCTCGCGCACGGTCTCCCGCAGGCCCAGGATCGCCTCACGGACGTCGCGGTAGGCCTCGTCGGCCGTCTCGGCAAGGCCGGACAGCTCGTCGGCCAGGGACAGGCTCGCCTCGTCCTTGGCCCGCGTCTCCAGCGAGCGGAGCTGCAGGTGGATCACGCCGAGCACCTGGGCGAGGCTGTCGTGGAGCTCGCGGGCGATCCGGTCGCGCTCCGCGTGGATGGTCCACTGCTCCTCGCTCTCGTGGAGGTGGGCCGTGCGGACGGCGATGGCCGCCATGTCCGCGAGCGCGCCCAGGAGGTCTCGCTCGGAACGGGTGAAGGGACGACCCGTCCGGAACACGCACAGCTCGCCCAGCACACCGTCCGGCCCGCGCAGGGGGCGGGCGATCCACGACGTCTCCGGACCCTGCGTCACCACGGGACACAGGGGGTTCTGTGGGTGATTGGCCGCCGCGTGGTCGTGCGCGACGAGGCAGATGGAGCCATCGTCCGCCATGGCGAGGCGGTCACGGCCCGTGATGGCCCTTGGGCCGGCACCCTCGCGGCGGTCCGCGAGGCAGGCCACGGCGCGCTCGGCGCCCAGGAGGTCGCGGGCGTGCTGGGTGATGGTGTCCAGCACGTCGCGGAGATCCGCCCGACCGGTGAGCTGGAGGGCCACGGCGTACAGCGCCTCACGCTCCTGCTCGCGCCGGTGGAGGTCCGCCACGGTCATGCCCAGCTGGGCGGCGCCGGCGATCTCACCCGCGATGTCCGCGAGCGCGGCCTCGCTGATGTCCGGCTCCACGGGCGGGTGGAAGGCGAGGCGGAGGTGGCCCAGGCGGGTGCCGCCGCGGACCAGGGGGAGATCCAGGACGCCGGTGTCGATGGCGGCGCGCCGCTCGTACCGGGAGGCATCCAGGACACCCGGCTGCTCGTCCAGGATGGACTCCAGCCAGGCGAGGCCGGTCGAGAGCGTGACGGGACGCCGGGCGGTGAGGGGCCGGCCATCCGCGTCATGGACCACGACGATGCCCGCGAGCGCGCCGGTCTGGGTGACCACACGATCCAGGGACTGGTCCAGGAGCTCCGTCAGCGAGAGGCCGCCGCGGACCGCGGAGCTGACCGCGTGGGTGGCGGTGAGGTCCTTGTTCTGGGACAGGAGCTGCTTCTGGGCGCGGTCCAGGTAGAGCGAGATGACGGTGGCGAAGACGACGATCGCGCCACCCATGACCATGGCGGCGGCGATGTGGCCCTCGTCCGTGGAGAGCTGCGGGTCAAGGACCAGGAACCGCACCAGCTCGAAGAGCCAGACGAAGACGATGGGCAGCACGATCGTCGCCCACTTGAGGCGGTTCAGGTCGCGCATGCCCTTCGGTTCGGCCATGCAAGGACTGTGCCGTTCGATACATGGGCGGCTTAGGGTCGCACGGCCCTGTGGCGGTCGTGACCTTCGGCCCGATCGTGCGGGACCCCGCGGACGACCTGTGTCTCTCGCCGCCTGGTTGCAGGGACCTGTATCCATCGATGGGTGCGGTGGCCGGCCCCGGGAATCGGGAAGGCCGGGGCGTGGACCCCGGCCTTCGGCGGTGTGGTGCGGTGCGATCCGGCCGATCAGGCCTCGGGGCGGTGCCCCATCTGGCCGCGCGGCGTTCCCTTCGGCAGCATCTGCACGAACTCGAAGCCGAAGCGGCCCTTCACGCACAGGTTGCCACCGGTGACGTACGAGTCCGCGGGCGACAGCACCTTCACGATCCGGCCGTCCTGCGCGTGGAGCTGCAGGGTGCAGCCAACGCCACAGTACGGGCAGATGGTGTTGGTGACGGTCTGCCGGCTCTCGTCCCAGGCGCCGCTCTCGCGGAGCTCGAACTCGGAGCGGAACATCAGCGCGCCCGTGGGGCAGACGTTGATGCAGTTGCCGCACCAGACGCACGCGGACTCGTCCAGCGGCACGTTGAACTCCGTGGAGACGCGGGCATCGAAGCCGCGGCCCGCGATGGAGATCGCGAACGTG
>CAIYZX010000292.1 GCA_903930745.1 uncultured Chloroflexota bacterium
GCCACCGCGGACCACAGCACCCCCACCACGCCGCGCGGCCTGCCCATCCTTGACGTCCAGGGCGCAGCGCAGATCAAGCAGCTCGAGACGAACTGCGACGACTTCGGCGTGCCGATCCACAAGTACGGCAGCGACACGCAGGGCATCGTCCACGTCATCGGCCCGGAGCTTGGCCTCACGCAGCCCGGCATGACCATCGTCTGCGGCGACAGCCACACAGCCACCCACGGCGCGTTCGGCGCCCTCGCGTTCGGCATCGGCACGAGCGAGGTGGAGATGGTCCTGGCCACCCAGACCCTGCTCCAGCGCCAGCCCAAGACCTTCGAGGTCCGGGTTGACGGCCGCCTCAAGCCGGGCGTCAGCGCCAAGGACATCATCCTCGCGCTGATCGCGAGGATCGGCACCGGTGGCGGGACCGGGCACGTCTTCGAGTTCACCGGCGAGGCCATCCGCGCGCTCAACATGGAGCAGCGGATGACCATCTGCAACATGGCGATCGAGGGCGGGGCGCGGGCCGGCCTCATCGCGCCGGACGAGATCACCTTCGACTACATCAGGGGCCGCAAGCACGCCCCGCAGGGCGCGGCCTGGGACGAGGCGGTCGCCCGATGGCGCCAGCTCCCCAGCGACGAGGGCGCGGTCTACGACAAGACCCTGGTCCTCGACGCCAACGAGCTTGAGCCCATGGTCACGTACGGCACCAACCCCGGCATGGGCATCCCGGTGAGCGGCCACGTCCCCACGCTGGACGAGCAGCCCGACGAGAGCGCCCGCCGTGGCCTGGAGCGCAGCCTCCAGTACATGGATCTCACCCCGGGCCAGGCGATCGCCGGCCAGAAGGTGGACGTCGTCTTCATCGGCTCGTGCACCAACAGCCGCATCAGCGACCTGCGCCTCGCCGCTGCGGTCCTCAAGGGCCACACGGTGAGCGCGAGCACCCGCGTGATGATCGTCCCGGGCTCCCAGCAGGTGAAGGCCCAGGCGGAGCGCGAGGGCCTGGACCAGGTCTTCAAGGCCGCCGGCGCCGAGTGGCGCGAGGCCGGCTGCTCCATGTGCCTCGCGATGAACGGCGACCAGCTCAGCCCCGGCCAGTACGCCGTGAGCACGTCCAACCGCAACTTCGAGGGCCGCCAGGGCAAGGGTGGCCGCACGTTCCTCGCCAGCCCGCTGACCGCGGCCGCCTCGGCGATCACCGGCGTCGTCACGGACCCGCGCACCATCGACGGCGTCGCGGACCTCCAGACCGTCGGCGGAGGGTACTGATCCAATGGCCGAGGCGTTCAGCTCCTTCAGCTCGAAGGCGATCCCGCTCCGCTCGGAGAACGTGGACACGGACCAGATCGTGCCCGCGCGCTACCTCAAGGTCACCAACAAGGACGGCCTGGCGGACGCGCTCTTCCACGACTGGCGGTTCAACGAGGACGGCACCCGCAAGGACCCGCCGTTCATCCTGGACGAGGCGCGCTACGAGGGGACCAGGATCCTCGTGGTGGGCGACAACTTCGGCAGCGGCTCCTCGCGCGAGCACGCGCCGTGGGCGCTGCGCGCCTGGGGCATCCAGGCCATCTTCTCCACCAGCTTCGCGGACATCTTCCGCAACAACAGCCTCAAGAACGGCGTGCTGCCGATCGTCGTGGACAAGGCGACCCACCAGCGCCTGTTCGAGATGGTGGAGGCCAACCCGGACGCGCAGTTCCGCGTGGACCTCGCCGAGCAGGGCGTGCTCCTGCCGGACGGCTCCACCCTGGACTTCGACGTGGATCCGTTCGCCAAGATGATGCTGCTCGCCGGGACGGACGAGATCGGCTACGTCCTCGCCAAGGACGCCGACATCGCCGCCTGGGAGGCCGCACATCCCGCCAAGGTGAACACGAGGGGCTGACGCCCGACGCGAGCGAACAGGCATACTGGTCGAACGGGGGAACGAGGCTGGCGAGGCCGGACGGGGCCGACTGGGGCGGGGCTGAAGGTCGCGGCGCAGGGACGTGCGACACCGGAACACGCTGCCCGGGCTGCCGGGCGAAGGGAGCCTTCACGTGAAGTCGCTGCTGTCCGGCGCCCGCCGGCTGATCCCGGCCCGGTTCACGCGCCTGGCACTGGCCACGGCGCTTGCGGCCTCGCTCGTTGGGGCGCCGCCCGTCGCCGCGCCCGCCACCGCGGTCACGACCGCCGGCTGGTACGACGGCCTCGTCGCCCAGTCCACCATCACCAACTGCTTCAGCATCATCGGCGGCTACCCGTATCTCGAGGCGGGTGCCAGCACCTACGTTGGCTACTGGGGTGACCCGGCCACCGGCTGGCCCGCCGTTGGCGGCGTCTGGTACCTCCACGTGGTGGTCTACGGCATGGGCAACGCCTGCGCCGGCCAGTACGCGATCCCGGACCTCGTCCTGCCGGCCCACACCTCTCTCGCGATCAGCAACACCAGCCCCATCTACTGCTTCGCGACAACCGACGGCGTGAACTGGCCACAGGACACCACGAACTGCCCCACGTCCCTGACCGCGTCCAGCTACCACGCGGGCGCCCACACCATCCTGCCGCTCCCCGGCCACGGCACGGCCTGGCCCATCCCGCAGGGGGCGGGCTGGGAGTTCCAAGTCCCGGTGACCACCTCGCAGGTGATCTCCAACGCCAGCTTCGCCGCGTACACGTGGATCCTGGACGGCAACAGCAGCCCGTGGCTGACCGCCACGCAGAACGCCTACGTCTACGACCCCAGCCAGCCCCTCGTGAGCTACGCCACGCCAACGGTCACATGGACAGGTGTCAGTACGTCCCGGTCACCCGAGGGCCTCCGATCACGTCCGCCAGCGGTCCGGAACCGGGTAGTCGATCCTCGCGAGGAGCGGCTGGTCGTGGGGCTCCCGACGCCGCAAGGCGAAGACGTCGACCCGTCCC
>CAIYZX010000293.1 GCA_903930745.1 uncultured Chloroflexota bacterium
CGAGGGCGCTGAAGTCCGTGCGGGCGCGGATGGGCGGGGGCGTTGGGGCACCGCCGCCCGGCGGCATGGCGCCTGCCATGGGCGCGGCCATCATCGGCATGGGCGGTGGCAGACCCTCCGCCGCCATGAACCTGCGGGCCATCGGCTCAAGCACCGGATGCTCGTCCACCTCGGGCTCCGGCAGGCCGGTGAGATCGTCCGGCCGGGCCAGCACCACGTTCGGCCTCGAGCGGGCCGTCTCCGCGCCGGTCCCCCGGTCCCGGTAGAGCTCCGCGATGGGATCCGGCACGACGTACCCCGCCAGTGCGAGGACAGCCTCGTCCACCACGAACAGCGTCGCCCCGGCCCCGGGAACAGGCGCACCGTCCGCGGCGAGGACCTGGAGGTCCAGCGTCGTTGTCTCGCCCGGACGCAGTCGAGCATGCCGGGGCGTCACCGTTACGCCGAGCGTCCGCTGCACCGGCGTCACCGGCAGGCGCACCGTGGCCTCCGCGTACGCCGGGCGCGTGACGCCCACCGGGCCATCCGCCCGCGCCTCCGCCCCCGCGAGGAGCACGTGGACGTGGGCACCGGGCGTCAGCGCATCGTCCAGCGGAACGGTGAGCGTGTGCATGGACGACTCGAGGGAGAAGCGCTCCGTGCGGACGATCCCGTCGCGCTCCACCAGCAGCAGGCCTTCCGCGGGGGAGAACGGCGCGAGGAGCAGCAGCTCCGCGGTGTCGCCGGGGGCGTACGACTCGCGATCCGGGACCAGCTGGAGCTCGCCGGCCTCGGCGCCCCGTGACGCCGCGCCGCCGGCGCCCGCCACCCAGGCCTCCACGCGACTGCGATGGCGCCGGCCCGCGGTGTCCGCCACCTCCGCGGTGACCGTCCAGCGGCCGCCCTCGAGCGCGTCCAGGCGGAGCGCCAGGGGCACGGCACCGGAGGTCTCGCGGATCGCACGCGTCTCGACGGTCACGTCCCGCCACTCGCCGGCGACCTGTCGCTGCTCCCTGCGTTCGGCGCGAACCCCGATCGCCACGCCCGGCACCGCCGCACCGACGAGGTCCGTGACGACGACGTCCAGCTCCAGCGGCCGGTTCGCCTCGACGAACGAGCGGCCAAGCCGCAGTCCCACGCACAGCGAGGACGGGTGCACCACGCTCGTCGCGGACGCGGTCCACGCCTGTCGGTTCACGTCCTGGACCGTGGCCTCGGCCGTGATGGTCCACGGCCGGGGCGGCTCGGACGGCGTTGTCAGGATCCTGATGGCATGCGAGCCGGCGTCGCCGGTCGCGGCGGACAGGTGCACCGCGGATGGTTCGGCCACCGCATCGCCCCAGCCACCGAAGCGCCACCAGGGAGCCTCGACGCCGAAGCTGAAGCGATCCCAGCCGGGCGGCGTGTAGCGGGCGGCCTCGGCCGAGACTCTCCACGCAACATCGGCGGCGCGCAGCGGCCCGCCCGCGTAGTACGTGGCGGTGACCTCCGCCGGCAGCTCGTCACCTGCGACGGGCGCATCGCCCTCGAGCGTGACCCCCACCTCGTACTCCGGGCGCCGGAACTCCGCGATCCGGAACTCGTGCGACGTGCCGGCTCCGCCCGCGGGCTCCAGGCGCAGCGTCGCCGTGCCCAGGGCCGGCGTGGCGGGCAGCGTGATCGCGAGGTCGAAGCCGCCCAGCGCGTCCAGCGCAACCTCGCCCTTCGCGATCTCGTTGTCGGAGGCGTCCTCGGCGATCCAGCGGACCGGGGCGAGCGGCACCGCCGGGGCGCCCACGTCACCAGAGGGGCCTCGTGTCACGGACCTGAGCCAGCCCTTGACCCGCACCTGTTCGCCGGGACGATAGAGCCCGCGGTCGTCGAAGACCACCCACACGGACTCCGGGGCGCGGCGGCGCGCCGACCAGCCCCTGCCCCACCACGATCCCCGCGGAAGCACCGCGCGGTCCGCGCCATTGAGCACCAGCAGCGTTGGGGAGGAGGTCTCCGGGAGCTGGAGCGCGCACGTGCCGTCCTCACCGGTCACGCCCTGCGCGGTCCCCAGGATGCAGCGGGCTCCGGCGACCGGCGCGCCCGTCGCAAGGTCGGTCACCCAGGCCCGCATCTCAGTCGCGTCCGTCACGGCATCCACGCCAAGTCGCGTGGCCTGGATCCAGGCAGCGGCCCGGAGCGACTGCCGCTCCCGGGCGTCCATCCGGCCAACCGGGCTCGCGACCACGACGAGCTGCCCGAACCCGCCGTCCAGCCACGAGGACAGGTCGATGTCGAGGTCCGCGGGTGCGAGACCCTCCCCGGGGACGTCCAGCACGACGTTGCCAACGCGCTCGCCTGGAGCGTCCTTCTGCTCGGGCTGCGAGCCGTACCGGAAGCTATGCGCGTACTCCCGCCATGCCGCCCAATCGCCGGGCGACACGTCGTAGACCTCAAGGCGGACGCGGTCCAGGCCGATGGTCCGCAGGCTCACCCGCGGCTCGCCCGCCGGGTCCAGGATGATGTGCTCCCCGCCGATGAGCGCGAGCGCCGGGTTGGGGTCACCCACGTCCACGGTGATCGCGTCTGAGGGTCCCAGCGCCTGGCCGTAGACGTCCCGCAGGTCCGGGTCCAGGTGGATCCGGTAGCGGGTGCGCGCGGTCGCCGCCACGGCAACGGCCAGCGTGGTCCCCCAGGCGGAGACCCGGTGGCGGGCCGGCGGCTCGAGGCGGACGTGAGCATCCGTGAGCTGCGTTGCGTCGATGGGGTTGGTGAGGTCGATGGACCAGGTTTCACCCGGGGCGGGCCGCTCGCGGCGCCACCAGGGGCGGAGGCGGACGACGCGGAACGGGCCGTACGTCTGGAATTGCCAGCCCCGGGGCTCCGTCGTTGCCACAGGACCCTCAGCGGACGCCAGACCTGGGCCAACGGTCACTGTGTGCGACTCGTCCAGCGCCAGCGGTGCCACCGGGCGGAGGACGACGGCACGACCTTGCGGCACGCCCCCAAGGAGACGGGTCACCTCCGGGTCCGCCGCAGCCTCCGCCGGCTCGGCGAGGCGGAGTGCGACGTCGTGGTGCCCGCGACGGAGCGCGATGGCCGCCAGCACGTCCGCAGGTGCCACGGCCTGGTTGAACACGAGCGCGACGAGCGTGTCCGGGCGCACCTGCGCACCGTTCGGGTGCGTGGCGACGAGCG
>CAIYZX010000294.1 GCA_903930745.1 uncultured Chloroflexota bacterium
GCCGCGGGCACGAAGGAGGCGGCGGTGATGACGACATCCGCGTCCGCCACGGCCTCGCGCGCGGACGCGGCGGTGGTGGCGCTCGCGATCCCTGCCGTTGCACGGGCGCCGTCTGCGAGTGCCTCCGCGCGGGCGCCGTCCCGGTCGTAGACGGTGAACGAGCAGCCGGGCAGCAGGTGCCCGACGACGGGGAGATGGCTCCGGCCCTGGACTCCCGCGCCGATCATGCCCACGTGGTGGGCGCGGCCGGCGACCTGCGGGGCGAAGGCGCGGATCGCGACGCCGCTGACGGCGGCCGTCCGCTCGGCGGTGATGGGGCCGGCGTCAAGCACGGCGATGGGGGCCGTGGTCACCGGGTCGTTGAGGATCAGCAGGCCGTAGATGCCGGCGAGGCCGATGGTGTTGTTCGCCGGGTTGCCGGCCACCCACTTCATGCCCATCCGGTCCGCGGAGCCGTCCGCGGCGTCACCCGGCAGGAGCGCCGGCATCGCGTGGGCGAACGACGCCGCGGGGCGCGGGTGCAGCCCGATCTTCGGCGGCATCTCGGCATTCGTCGCAAGGCCGCGCAGCGTGGTCGCCGCAAGCTCCAGGCGCTCGGCCAGGGCGGGCATCGCCGCCGTGACGTCGGCGCCGGTGAGGTAGCGGAGGGGCGGCAGCGTGGTCATGGTCCGAGTGTATCGGCCCGCCACCCGTGCTCGGGGCCTTAGCCTGTGCACCAGAGCGCCGGGTCCAACGGGAGTCGCGTGGGTCCGTGCGCCCAGCCGAGGAGCCTCCGTGACCCGCGACGCCCTGTTGACCCGCCTGCGCGCCGAGGGCCTGGACCCGTACCCGTGGTCCAACGGCCCTGGTGATGTCTATGCGCCGCACGAGCACGGCTTCGACAAGGTGCTGGTCTGCGCGGCGGGCTCCATCCGCTTCGGCCTGCCCGCGACCGGCGGCCACGTTGGCCTGGCGGAGGGCGACCGGCTGGACCTGCCCGCGGGGACCCGGCACGAGGCGTTCGTGGGCCCTTCCGGGGTCACGTGCCTGGAGGCGCACCTGCCCGCCGGGACGCACGCGAGCCTGGCGCGCCGCGCCGCCGGCGAGTGGTAGCCGGGCGCGAAGGCTAGGGGAGGCTCCCCACGCAGACGACCGCATCCGCCGAGCCCGCGATCAGGTAGGCGGCCTCCTCGGCCGGGACCACGAGCGTGCCGCGGTTGGCCAGGTGCTCCGTCCAGCCATCGCCGCTCACGGTGGCGGACCCACGGACCACGGTCAGGATCTCCGGCGTCCGGCCGCCCGGCGCGCGCTCGACCGGCGTGTCACCCGTGGCCAGCTCCAGCCGCAGCTCCGGCACCACCAGCTCGCCGCCGTCCAGCCGCCAGGCTGCGCCTGCGGGCTCCGCGTGGGCGTCCGCGTCGATGGCCAGCAGCGCCTCCGTGGGATGGAGCGAGCGGCCGGGGATGACCGGGCGCCCCCAGTCCGAGATGCGGAACGTGAGGTCTGACGGCTCCTCGATCTCGTACAGGTAGACGCCCGCGCCGATGGCGTGGAGCGTGCCGGGCCGGATCATGAACGCCTCGCCCGGGATGGCGGGACGCAGCTCGCACCCGTCCTCGCCCAGGCGGCCACCGGCGATGGCCGCCCGCAGGGCAGGCTCCCGGAGCGTGCGCCGCGGGCCCGTGACCAGCGTGGCGTCCGGCTCCGCGTCGATGACCAGCCACGCCTCCGCCTTGCCCACGGCGTCCGGGCCGTAGAGCTCGCGGGCGAGCGCGTCCGATGGGTGGACCTGGAGCGAGAGACGTTGCGCGGCGTCGATCAGCTTGACCAGGAGCGGGAAGCGGGGGCCGTGGAGCGCGAGGCCGCGCTCGCCCACGAGGGCAGCACCGTGCCGTGCCGCGAGGGCGTCCAGCGCCATGGGGCCGTCCGGGGTCTTGACCAGCGAGGCCGGACCCGCCAGCCAGAGCTCGCCGATGTGGCCGCCGCGCCCGCCCAGCCGCTGGCCCGCCCACGGCCGCTCGCTGGGCATGGGCGTGGGGCGCAGCGGGCCGATCCGCTGCTTGCTCTCAGGGCTGGACGTGGAGGCGCCGGCGCCGCTGCTGATGGGAGGGTTCCTCCGCACGGGGTGGACGGTGCCGCATTGTACGACCGGGGTGGGATGGTCCCGGGCCGGGAATCACGAGGCCCCCGGCAGGTGCCGGGGGCCTCGTGGCAGTAGGCTTTGAGCGCGCCTAGCGGCGGCCGAGCGTCGCCCACAGGAGAGGATTCTCCCGGGGGTCGCTCGAGGGAGCCGTATCCTCGGCGCTCATCACGATGCTGACGATCGAGAACAGCGCGAGGAGCGTAAACACGGCTGCAAGCACCATGGTTTTGCACCTTCGCTACCAGGGTGCCGCGGACCTTGCGGTCCCACCGGTTGGTCCGGCGGGGTCGACACACCTTTTTTCTACCCTGTACGTGGCATTCTACCTAAGATTCGTAGGCTTCACAACCCCCCCAACCTGATGATTAGGTACTAACCCAGATGAAGAAGGTCAGCCTGAGCGACGCCGACGCCCGGCTCCTCGCCATCCTGCAGGCGGATGGCCGCCGGTCCTATGCGGACCTGGGGTCCGACGTGGGCATGGCGGGACCGTCCGCGCACGAGCGCGTGAAGAAGCTGGAGGCGCGCGGCGTCATCCGGGGCTACTCCGCGGACGTGGACCCGCAGGCGCTTGGCCTGACGGTGCTCGCGTTCACGTGGGTGACCCAGGCGCCGGGGACGATCACCGTGGACCTGATGCCGGAGTTCGCGCGGATCCCGGAGATCGAGGAGTGCCACCACATCGCCGGCGAGGCGGACTACATCCTCAAGATCCGGGCCACGGACATGGAGCACCTGGGCCAGGTGGTCCGGCGCGTGCAGACCACCAACCACGTCTTCTCCACGGAGACGGACGTGGTGTTCACCACCGGCTTCGAGGGTCGGCCACTGCCGGTCCCGCGTGCCGACGACGCCAAGGCCTGAGCCGCCGCAGCGGCCCCGGAGATCCAGCCGGCGAATGACGACGTACACCACCCCAGAGCACCGCGAAGGCGGGCCCGGCGAGGCCGATCTCGTGCGCGCCGTTGCGAGCGGTGGGCACGAGGCCCTCGCGGTGCTCTACGACCGGCACGCGAGCGGTGTCCATGCCGTGGCGCTCCGGCTCTCCGGTGACCGGGGTGTCGCCGAGGAGGTCGTGCAGGAGACGTTCCTGGCGCTCTGGAACCGGGCCACCACGTTCGACCCGGCGCTCGCCTCGCTCGCGACCTGGCTTCGGGCCATCGCGCGGAACCGGACGCTGGACCGGCTGCGGGCCGCGGGCCGGCGCCCAACGCTCGTCGCCCTGACCGGGCGGGCGGGTGACGGCGATGGGGGCCCGGAGCTTGACGTGGACCGGCTGGGGCCGGACCTCGCCGTGATCGGCGGGGCGGTTGCGGATCCCGGTCCGGAGGCCGCTGCCGAGGCGGCGGACACGCGGGACACCGTGCGGGCGGCCATCGACGAGCTGACGGACGACGAGCGGACGGTGGTGGTCCTCGCGTATCGCGAGGGGCTCACCCAGGCGGAGATCGCCGAGCGGACCGGGTGGCCGCTGGGCACGGTGAAGACGAGGACGCGGCGGGCGCTGGGGCGCCTGCGGGAGATGCTGGAGCCCGCGGTGCGGGCGGACGAGGAAGGGTGATGGAGCACGAGGAGACGCTGGCGCTGATCGCGGTCGCGGCTGCAGAGCCGGACGGCCTCGAGCGCCTCATGGCCGGCGACACCCCGGAGTCCGCGGTGGTGGCCGGGCACCTCGCCGGCTGCATGACCTGCGTGGCGGAGCTGGGCGCCTATGCGCGGACCGCCGAGCAGGTGCGTGACGTGATCGTCGAGGAGCCGGATCCGTCGCTGCGCGAGCGCACGCTCGCCTTCGTGCTGACCAACGGCGACGCGCGTCCCCAGGCGGTGGGACCGGCGCCGACGACGACGGTGGCGGACGCCGCCGACACTGATACCCCGGCATCGACCCCGGTCCCGATGCGGCGCCCGGCGCGGCGCCTGCCGTTCGCCGCGCTCGCGGGCATCGCCGCGGTCGTCGTGGCCGCCGTGGGTGGCTTCGCGCTGGGCGGCGCCCTCCAGCAGCCTGCCCGCATCCCGCCCCAGGCCGATGTCGCCGTCCTGGAGGAGGCGACGCGGACCCTGGCCCGCCTCGCCGCGGTGCCGGATACGAGGACCGCGAGGCTCGCGGCGACCGATGGTGGCACGGCCACGGGCTCGCTGGTCTTCTCGCCCACCACCGGCGAGCTCGCGATGTTCGCGGAGGCGCTCGCGCCCGCCCCGGACGGCGCGGAGTACGACTGCTGGGTGGAGGTGGCCGGGGAGCGGCGGACGATCGGCGAGCTCTACCCGGGCGGCACGATCCTCGCCTGGTCCGGGACCGCGCAGGATCTCGTGGGCCTCGCCGATGGGGCGGCCTTCGGCGTGACGCTGCGGCTGCCGGACGGCACGCAGCGCGTGGTGCTCGCCAGCGCGGGCTAGCGGCTCCGGCGCGGACGGGGACGGGGACGGATCAGCGGTCCGCCGCGCGCAGCTCCGCGGGATCCACGAGCGCATCCGGCGGCGGGAAGCCCGTGTAGCGGCGATGCGCCTCGAGGACGCGCCGGGCCACCTCGGCATCGATCAGCGGGTCGTCCACGGTCCTGGCGATCCAGGCCGCCTCGGCCGCCGTCTCCTCGTTGGAGATCTCGTCATCGCGGCGCGTGGAGTCCGCCATCACGAGCCAGGTCAGCGCCACGCCCACCGCGAGGCCAACCACGGCCAGCCACCAGTTGAAGTCGGAGCCCATCCGGTCCACGTCCTCCGCGTTCGCGCGGCCACCCCGCGCCGCCCCGAAGGGTAGCCCACCCCGCGCCGGATCGCCCCGCACGTCGTGCGGGCATACACTCCCCGGACCATGCTGCCCACCATGCACGCCGCCCTCCCCAGCGTCCTCGCCCTCATCGACGTGGTGCCGCCCTCGGTCGCCATCGCGCCGTTCGGGCTGCCCATCTACTGGTACGGCATCTGCTACGCCCTCGGCCTCGCCGCCACGTACACCGTGGTGACGCGGGAGGCGCGCCGGCGCGGCCTGCCGGCCCGGTTCGTGGACAACGGGATCATCTACGTCGCGATCGCCGCCCTGTTCGGCGGGCGCCTGTACCACGTCATCGACCAGTGGGACCGCTACAAGGGCGACTGGGTCCTCATCCTGCTGCCGCTCGCGCGCAACGCGGACGGCTCGCTGAGCTTCGCAGGCTTCACCGGCCTCGGCGTCTACGGCGGCATCCTCACCGGCACCATCACCGCGTTCCTGATCATCCGCTGGTGGAAGCAGCCGTTCTGGAAGTGGGCGGACGCGATCGCCCCCGGCATCTTCACGATGCAGGCGTTTGGCCGCTGGGGCAACTTCTTCAACCAGGAGCTCTACGGGCCGCCCACGGACCTTCCGTGGGGCATCACCATCGACTGCGCCCACCGCGTGGCGCCCTACTCGTGCGACACGCTGCCCGCGGCCACCACCGGCTTCCAGCCGCTCTTCCTGTACGAGTCCCTGAGCGGCGCGCTTGGCGCGGTCACGCTTCTCTGGCTGGCGCGTCGATACGGACAGCGGCTGCGCCCGGGCGACCTCGTGCTCCTCTTCTTCGCCTGGTACGCCGCCGTGCGGCTGGCGCTCGAGGCGCTCCGCGTGGGGAACTGGACCATCAACGGGATCCCCACGGCAACGCTGATCTCGATCGTGGTCATCGCCGGCTCGCTTGCGATCATGGCGTGGCGGCATCGCCCCGGGGCGGGCGGCGAGCGCTGGGATGACGCGCCGGTGGCGGACGCTGCGAACGAGGATGGAGACGAAGGGTGGTACGAGGATGACGAGCCCGCAGGCGACGCCGGAGACGGCGACGGGGACGGCGACGGCGAGCCCGACGCCGATGCCGGCGACGCAACCGCAGCCGATGCCGGAGCCGGGGCCGACGCTGCCCGGGGCGGTGACGCCCGATCCGGAGACGCAGCAGGCTGACGTCCCGGCGCCGGCGGCCGCCGCTTCGGAGGCGCCTGCGTCGGCGGCCGTGCCCGTGACCTCGCGCCGCCGCCCGCCGTCCCGCCTCTCTCGGGAGGTCCTGGAGGCGGGCCGCAAGGCCGGCGCCCGGGAGGGCCTGGACTGGCTTGGCCGCGAGCCGGAGTCGCACGCAACGCTCTTCTACCGCCTCTTCGCGCTCTTCGTGCGATCGCTGCTGTACGGCGCCTTCCGGTTCCGCGTCCGCGTGGAGGGTCGTGAGCGCCTGCCGCGGAACGGTGGCTACCTGCTGATCGCCGCCGCCCACCGGGGCTGGATGGACCCGTTCGTCGCCATCGAGGCCATCGGCACCACCCCGCGCGCCTGGTTCCTGGGCAGCGCCCCGTCCACGTTCACCGCGAAGTGGAGAGAGCAGTTGATCCACCGCGTGGGCGGCCTCCTGCCGGTCTGGCGGGGCGGCTACGGCGTGGACGCCCACGTCGCGTCCGCCCGCGCGGTCCTGCGCAACGGTGGGGTCTTCGTCCAGATGCCGGAGGGGACGGTCAGCGGGCCGCCAGGCCAGATCGGCCCGTTCCGGCACGGCGCCTCGCTCATCGCCCTGCGGACCGGCGCGCCCATCGCGCTGCTCGCCATGGCCGGCACAGAGGAGCTCTACCTGGGCCGCCGTCTCGCCGCGCGCGTGCTGCCCATGACCTCTGCGAGGACGCTGCTCGAGGGCGAGTGGGACGGCACGCTGCCGGACGCCGGCTCCCACGAGGAGCTCGTGCTGGCCCGCCGGCTCACGGAGCGCATGGAGCAGGCGCTGGGGCCGGAGGTGGAGGCGATCCACCCGTGGACCCAGGATCCGCCCGGCCACCCCCGCAGGCTGCGCCGCCGCCTGACCTGGCTGCTCCTCCGCCCCGGCCGGCTGGACCGGGACTGACCGCCGCAGGGCCGCTGCC
>CAIYZX010000295.1 GCA_903930745.1 uncultured Chloroflexota bacterium
GATCCTGCTCCACCTGCGCCGGATGGAGATCATCATCGTGGGCACGAAGTACGCGGGCGAGATCAAGAAGAGCGCCTTCACCGTCATGAACTACCTCATGCCGGACGAGAAGGTGCTGCCGATGCACAGCTCCATCAACGTGGGCGAGAAGGGCGACGCCTGCATCTTCTTCGGTCTGTCCGGGACCGGCAAGACCACCCTCTCCGCCGATCCGCTGCGCAGCCTCATCGGCGACGACGAGCACGGCTGGGGCGAGGGCTACACCTTCAACTTCGAGGGCGGCTGCTACGCGAAGACCATCCGCCTGTCGCCGATGTATGAGCCGGACATCTTCGCCACCACCAAGCGCTTCGGCACGATCCTGGAGAACACGGACTTCGCCGAGGGCGGCCGCGACCTGGATCTCGACTCCGAGCGCCTGACCGAGAACACCCGCGCGGCGTACCCGCTCCACTTCATCGGCAACGCGGACCCCACGGGCGTGGCGCCCGGGCCGCGCAACGTGGTCTTCCTGACGGCCGATGCGTTCGGCGTCCTGCCGCCCATCAGCAAGCTGACGAGGGAGCAGGCGGCGTATCACTTCATCAGCGGCTACACGGCGAAGCTCGCCGGCACGGAGATCGGCGTGAAGGAGCCGTCCGCCACGTTCTCCGCGGGCTTCGGGCAGCCCTTCCTGCCGCGCCACCCGGGCGAGTACGCGCACATGCTGATGGACCGCCTGGAGCAGTACGACGTCCCGGTCTGGCTCATCAACACCGGCTGGACCGGCGGCCCGTACGGCACGGGACACCGCATGAACATCACCCACACCCGCAACATGGCCAGGGCCGCCATCAACGGCGATCTGGACGGCGCCACGTTCGTGGTGGACCCGGTCTTCAACGTGGCCGTGCCCACGCACGTCCCGGGCGTGCCGGACGAGGTCCTCTTCCCGCGCGAGACGTGGGCGGACAAGGACGCCTATGACGAGACCGCCCGGCGGATCGCGGCGATGTTCCACGAGAACTTCCGCAAGTACGAGAGCGGTGTCTCCGAGGCCGTCCGGAATGCCGGGCCCGTGCGCCCCGAGATGGACGCGGAGGGGTAGCCCCACGCGTTGCACGGGCGGCCGGGAGCCAGCGGCGCCCCGACCGATCAGGACATGGTGCTAGCCCCACATACTGGGTGACGGTCGTGGCGTGGCGTGCACGCTAGGCTGCGCCGGACCGGGGCCGTTCCCGGACCCAAAGGGGGGAGCCCAGGAGACCCCGGTCCAGTGCACCTCCAGCCGCCCGAATGGTGGACCCGGCTCGGCGGACCCAGCGCCGTCACCCTGACGGCGTGGCTGTTCCTGCTGCCGGGCGCCATCCTCGTCACGTACATCCTCACGCCCCCAGGCGGCATCGACGAGCGCTGGCCGCAGTGGCTGGTCGTGGGTCTTGCATCCCATGGGGCCATGGGCCTGGTCCTGCTGGCCTTCGGCCGGACCGTGCTGGCGCCCGGCGACCGTCCGTCGCGGCCCCTTCTCACGCTCATGGCTGCGGGGCTGTCAGGCGTGGCGCGAGGCGTCACGGTTGGCCTCCTGTCCGTCGCCATGGGCCTTGCCCTGGAGCCGCTGATCGCCCAGCGCTCCGTTATCACGGCGGTCTCCATGCTGGTCTGGTGGCCGCTCGCCACCCTGGGCGTGGACGGCGTGCGACGCCACCGCGCCACCATGGCCCGCCTGCAGGGGACCGTGGACCGCGAGCGACTGCTCGCATCGCGCATCGCCGACGGCGCCAGGGAGCGGCGGACGAGCCTGGTGGACCATGCGCTTGACGTGGTGGTCACGCAGCTGGAGAAGGCCGCCCACATCGGCGCCGGCCCGGAGGCCGCGGCCGAGCGGCTCCGGGAGATCGCGACGCAGGTGGTCCGGCCCCTGGGCCACGAGCTCGCGCAGCGGACCGAGGGCGAGGACCGGCTGCTCGACGACGTGGACCGGGCCGTTGACGCCGCGACGGTGCCCTTCTCCGCCTACCTCGTTGGCCTTGTGTCCGGGCGTGCCTTCCGGGCTCGCCTCGCGGCAAGCCTCCTGGGCCTGAGCTCGCTTCTCACCGTCATCCACAGCTTTGGTCTGGTGCTGGGTCTTGCCACCGTGGTCCTCGTGATGGCCGTGGTGCTCGTCCTCGCGGCCGGGGCCGGCCGCTTCCTCGTGCCCCGCCTCGTGGGTTGTGCTCTGCCGGTCCGGGTCATCATCGTCGCCGCCACGATGTGCGCCATCTCGCTGGCTGCCGGCATCGCCGCGATGGAGGTGCCCGGTGCCGCGGAGTACCTGGCTGCCGAGACGGGTGTCTCCACGGAGCGGGCGCAGATCGCCACGCTGGTCGTGTACAGCGCCATCACGCTGGGCGTGCTCGCCTCAGTGGCGCTCGTGGGGGCGATCACGGAGATGTGGGAGCGCGCCGAGGGCGATCTCGCCGCAGCCGTGCGCGCCGCCGAGTGGACCGCGGCACGTCTCCGCCAGCTGGCGTGGAGCGATCGGCAGGCGCTCGGCCGCCTGGTCCATGGAACCATCCAGGCCCGCCTCGTCTCCACCGCGCTGCAGATCCAGCTGAACCCCCCGCCCGATCCCGCGCAGGCCATCGAGGCGTTGGGCGAGGAGATCCGCGCGACGCTGGACCGGCACGGGGAGCCGCCGTGGAACGAGGCGCTCGCCGACCTGCAGGACGTCTGGCAGGAGGCCATCACGCTGGACATCCACGTGGCGGACGCGTGCACGGCGGCGCTCGCCACCGACGAGGTGGCGGCACACGCGCTGGCCGAGACGCTTCGGGAGGCGGTGCAGAACGCGGTCCGCCACGGCGGGGCTAGCCGAGTGAGCGCCACGGTCTCGCCGGCGAATGGACACCTGGCCGTCCTGGTCGGCGACGATGGACGCCCTGGCCCGGTCGGCCCACCCGGCTTCGGCAGCCACCTGCTCGACGGGGCCTGCGTCTCCTGGTCCCTCTCGCTCGAGCCACCCACGACGCTGCGCGCGCTGGTCGCATGCGGCGCCCTTCGCGCCACGGAGGTCTCGCAGCCATGATCATCACCCCCGAAGAGCTCAAACCCCGCCGCGTCCTCCTCGTGGAAGACGAGACGATGTCCCGCACCCTCCTCGCAGGCGTCCTGCGCGGGGCGGGGTTCGAGGTTGCCGCCTGCGCCTCGGCGGCGGAGGCCTCCAAGCGTTTCGCCTCCTTTGACCCGGACGCCATGGTCTGCGACATCGACCTTGGGCGCGGTCCAACCGGCCTGGATCTCGTCCTCGCCCTGACGCGGCGCGCCCCCTATCTCGCGGTGGTGATCGTCTCCAACTACACGATCACGCCGGACTACCGGCACGAGGTGCTGGCCCGCGCGGCGTACATCCGCAAGCAGGATCTCTCCGACATCGACGGCCTGGTGGGCGCCCTGGAGGCCGCATTGCACGACCGTGTCCCGCGACCGCGGATCGGTTCTGCGGGAGTGAGCCGCCTGTCCGTGCTCACGGCCTCGCAGGTGCAGGTGCTGCGCATGGTGGCGGAGGGCCTGGGCAACGAGGAGATCGCCACTCGCCGCGGGACGTCTGTGAAGTCCGTGGAGCACATGGTCGGCCGGATCCTGCTCGCCCTGGAGATCGGCGGGGACTCGCGATTGAACCCTCGCGTCGCGGCGGCCCGTCTCTACATCGAGGAGGCCGGGCTTCCCAGCTCGTCCATCCTGGGTGCGGCGGACGAGCCCGCACCAGACCCGGATGGGATCGCCGGCTGACCCGAACGGACTAGGAGTGGCGGCCGGCCTCAGGGTGAACCCCTAAGGGTCTCGGGTGGTGGCGCCCCCATGTTGCGCGGGATCCGGGGTGTACCGGTGGTTTATTCCCGCATACAGGTTCCATCGCCAGATGGGACCGCCCAACCTGGTCGCGGCGTCGCTGCGGCGGACCGCGCCTCCGGCCACCTGGTGAGGTTCTGTCATGCGGCTGTCCAATCGGCGTGGGTTCCTGGCTGCTGCGGTACCCGGCATCTCGGGTCGCCCCGGCGCGCTCGTCCTCCGCTTGCGCGAGGACCCGCCTGGGGCCGTTCGGCCGGCTCCGCGATCGCCGAGAGGTGGTACGCGTGCCATCGGCCAGGTGGCCCGCAGGCTTGCCGCCGGGCTCGTGGCCGTGGCCATGGTGCTGCCCTCGGCGCCGCCCCCGGTGTACGCCGCGACCCCGTCGCCTGCCGGCGACATCTACCAGGCGGTCGTCAACACCCCGCTTGTCGTCGCAGCGGCCCAGGGCGTTCTCGCGAACGACACGGATCCATCCGAGCATGCGCTGACGGCGGCGGTGGCCACGCCCCCCTCCCACGGCACGCTTGACCTCGCGCCGGATGGCTCGTTCACCTACACCCCGGATACGGACTGGTGGGGCGGGGACGAGTTCTGGTACACGGCGAGCGACGGCGAGCTGACCGCGAACGCGCTCGTCACGATCACGATCCCGGACCCCAACGCCCCACCCTGCAGCAGCGATGCCACGGCGGAGACATCCGACCTGTTCTGGGCGCCGTATGGCTACACGGCAGCCACCACGATTGACTGCAACCTCGCCAGCGCCTGGGCCGCCGCCGGCGCGGACGACCTGCGGGGCGAATACGTCAAGCTGACGTGGGGCGCGGACCAGACCGCAACCTCGGTCTACCTCGCCACGCGGCACGATGCCGGCGTGTCGCCGGCCGACTCGAACCCCAGCGCCCTGGTGGAGCTCTCGGACGGCTCGTCCTTCAACGTGCCCGCACTTGGTGCCACCGCGACCTACACCGTGGACCTGGGCGGCAGCCACACGTTCAGCTGGCTGAAGGTGACCTTCACGGACTACCAGTTCTCCAATGCGGGCTGGAGCGAGATCGCGATCTCGAACGCCGCCCCCGATCCCACCCCGACGCCCACCCCTGATCCCACGCCGGATCCCACCCCGACACCCGACCCCACGCCCGTCCCGGTGAACCACGCCCCGTTCTCCGTGGTGGACGGCTACACCGCAGAGAGCGGCGTGACCCTCGTCATCGATGCGACCACGGGCGTCCTGTCCAACGACGGCGACCAGGACGGCGATCCCCTGACCGTGCTCCTGGTGCCGGCGTTCGTCTCCGGTCCGTCGCACGGCTCCATCTCGATGGCGCCGGACGGCAGCTTCCAGTACACGTCCGATCCCGGCTACATCGGCGAGGACTACTTCGCGTACGCGGCCAGCGACGGGCAGGACAACAGCCCCTATCGCACGAACACGATCTACGTGGTGGCGCACGCCCCGGTCGCGGTGGCGGACAGCTACACGACCGGCAAGGGCGAGACGCTCACCGTGGACACCGCCGCGGGCGTGCTCGCCAATGACAGCGATCCACTGGGGCACACCCTGGTGGTCGGCATGCATCTCGCCGCGCCGCACGGCGACGTCACGATCGCAGGCGACGGCTCGTTCACGTACACCCCGGACGCCGGGTACGCCGGCACGGACCACTTCAAGTACTGGGCCTACGACGGCAGCGTGTTTGCCGCCGCCACGGTCACCATCACGGTCACCGGCGTGAACACGCTCCCCAGCTGGGCGATCTGGCACGTCCAGGCGGACACCACCGTGCTGGGGATGACCACGTCCTTCATCAACGACGGCACGTGGGAGCCCGGCGCCGACATCCTGTGGGACTTCGGCGACGGCGGGAGCAGCATCTGGCCCTGGCCGCGCCACAAGTACGCGGCAGCCGGGACCTACGACGTCACCCAGCGGATCTGCCTCAACGACACGTGCGAGTGGGTCACCCACGTCGTCACCATCACGCTGCCCGCTGCGCCGCTGGTGGTGGCAGACCTCACGATCTCCACGAACGGCGGAACCACGCTGTGGTTCCTGCCGGCGGACAGCGCCCTCCTCTCGTACGTCGCGACGGCGGACCCGGCCACCACGGTGGAACTCATCGCGATGGGCAAGCCCAGCTTCAACGGCTCCACGCTGAGCTGGTCGGCAGACGGCACCTTCATCTACTACAGCGGGTTCGCGCGCCCCGGCCTCCACGACACCACCACGTACACGGTCCGTGACTCGCTGGGGAACGAGGGGACCGGCACCATCACGTGGGAGCAGCCATTCACCTGCTCCAACGTCTCACCCGTGATCTCCGTCGTTGGCGGGCAGGCCACCACGGACTCCGTCCTGTACTCGGGCTGCGCGGACCTGTGGGACCAGCTCACGCTCTCGATCGTGGAGGCGCCCGCCAAGGGCACGGCCTCGGTCGACATCCACCGGCGGCTCGTCTACACCCCGGACCTGACCGCGAGCGGCTCCGATACCGTCCTGGTCGAGGCGACGAACGGCGTCTCCAGCCAGCGCTTCACCGTCTCATACACGATCACCCCGAATCTCCCGCCGACCACCCCGGACGCATCGATCACGGCGATCCGGAACGGCACCTACATCTCGGGCCCGGACCTGGACCTCACCACCCTGGTGACCGACGTGAACGGCGACTGGTTCTCGCTGGCACTGGGCGACCAGGCCACGCACGGGACCGCGACCGTCGACCCGGACACCGGGCGCGTGACGTACGTCCCGGACGCCGACTACGCCGGCCCCGACAGCTTCACCTACACGGCCACGGACGACCGGGGACGTGTGTCCGTGGGCACCATCACCGTCACGGTCCGCGCCACGAACACGCCGCCCGTCGGGGGATCGGTGCACCTCACCATCCTCCAGGCCGGCCACCAGCTGACCTTCGGTGCGGACACGAACGGCAATCCGGAGCTGGTCCCGTTCACGGATGCGGATGGCGACCAGGTTCGCGTGGTCGGCTTCACCGCGCCCACCCACGGCTCGCTGATCGACCTTGCCACGTGGGACGATCCCACCGGCATGCTGTCCGTGGGCATCGGCTACGTGGAGGAGGATTCCTATGCGGGCGACGCCACCTTCACGCTGACGCTTTCCGACGGCGGGCCCACCACGGTGGACCTGGCGGTCACCGTCACCGTCCTGCCCTTCGCCGATGGCGACATCGCCTGCGACTGGACCACCGGCACGTGGGCCCGCTGTGCGTGGGATCACCAGGTGGTGGACAGCGAGATCCTGGATGTGCCCGCGTCCGAGGGCATGGGCTGGTCCTACGTCTTCCCCGGTGACGCGGCGGACTGGACCTTCGTGGCCTCCGAGGTCACCAATGGCAGCGTGGACATGGACCCGGACGGGGCCTACCGGTTCACGCCGGATCCGACCAAGGACTTCGGCACGGTGGCCGCGCACCTGGTCTACCAGGGCGCCGAGATCATCAACACCCGGTTCCTGGCCGGCATCGACATCAAGCACCCGATCGTGCTCTCCGACCCCTCGTTCACGATCCATCCCGACGAGGAGATCGTGGTCGACGACCCGGCGAACGGCCTTCTCGGCGGCATCAGCGGCGGCAGGGCGCCGTACTTCGTGGACTGGCTTGACGGCGACGCCATCTGGGAGTCCGGCCTGGACTTCCAGTACAACGACGACGGCACCTACACCGCCTGGGCGCCCACGGACAAGCCCGGCGGCACCTTCCACGTCAGCTTCACCGTCTGCGACGACAACTCGGACTGCGTCAACAAGACGCTGACGATCGAGTTCGTCGTGCCGCCCTGCATGGGTGGCGAGATCGCGGCGTCCTCCGCGCCCTACGACTGGCTGGGGTTGGGCGTCGCCAACATGATCGACGGCGACCCGACCACGTCCTGGGCGGCCCAGGGCAACGTTGACGAGATGAACGCGACCGGCACCTGGGCGCAGCGCTGCTGGGCCGACCCGGTCTCCATCGGAAGCGTGTCGCTTTCAAGCCGCAACGATGCGTCCGGCGGCGAGCTGGACGCGAACGGCACGGCGCTCCTCGAGCTCTCGGACGGCACCTCGTTCAGCGTCCCCGGGATCCCCTGGGCGAGCACCGAGGTGGTGGACCTGGGTGGCCTCCACGACGTGACCTGGATCAAGATCACGTGGACCGCAAACAGCCCCGGCAACCCGGGCTACGCCGAGATCGCCACGGGCGGCGCGCCCGCGCCGAACGCCGGCTTCAGCTCCACGGCCGACGAGGGCCAGGTTGGCCTCACCGTCGACTTCACCGACACGAGCGATGGTGCCGTCACCGGCTGGAGCTGGGACTTCGGCGACGACGAGACGTCCACCGAGCAGAACCCGACGCACACGTACGCCGACGAGGGCACCTACGAGGTCACCCTTACGGTGACCGGGCCCGGTGGCACGGACACCTCGCGCCACGAGATCGAGGTCACGGCACCGTACGTGCCGTGCAACGGCGGCACCGCGTCCGCCAGCTCCGAGAACTGGCAGTACCTGGGGCTCGTCGCCACCAACGTGACGGACGGCGACCTCATGACCTCCTGGGCGGCCCCGGGCCTCATCTCGCTCAGCTCCGCGGAGTTCGAGTGGGTTGAGCGCTGCTGGGGGACCCCGCAGGACGCATCGTTCGTCAAGCTGGCCACCCGGTTCGACGTGGAGCCGCAGGGCGGCAACCCCGTCGCACGGATCCTGCTCTCCGACGGGACCACGGTTGACGTGGGCGCGATGGCCGATGGCGTCGTGGACTACGTGGACCTCGGCGGCACGCACACCATCACGTGGGTGCGCGTGACGTTCCTGGCCAACGCCGATGGCAACCCGGGCTGGAGCGAGGTGGACCTCGCCGCCGAGGCTCCAACCCCCACACCGGATCCCACCCCGTCGCCGACACCTGTTCCGGACGCCCCGACTGCCGGCTTCGGCATCAGCGGCGGCCAGGGCGAGGCGCCGTTCGACGTGGACTTCACGGACCAGAGCACGGGCGAGATCACGTCCTGGGCCTGGGACTTCGGCGACGGCGGCAGCTCCGCCGCCCAACACCCCTCCTACACCTTCACCACCCCCGGCACCTGGACCGTGACCCTCACGGTGCAAGGCCCCGGCGGCTCCGACACGGCCACCCGCGACATCGTCGTGGACGAGCCCTACAACGATGGCGTTGGGTCCTGCGGCCTGGCCGGCAGCGGCACCGCCGGGGACCCGTTCCTGGTTGGCAGCGTCGCGGACCTCCAGTGCGTCCGTGATGACAGCGCGTACTGGGGCTCCAGCCTCAGGCAGTCGGCAGACCTGGACTTCACCGCGCTGCCGGCGTGGTCGCACGGCATCGGCGACGGGACCAACGACGGGACCGGCACGCCCTTCAGCGGCGTCTACGACGGTGGCGGCCACTCGATCACCGGCCTGGCCATCCAGACCGCCTCCGATGCCAACGGCATCGGCCTGTTCGAGCGCGTCAGCGGCAACACGGCTGCGATCCGCAACCTGACCGTGACCGGTGCGTCCGTGGCGATCACCGCCCCGAGCACCCAGTACGTGGGCCTCATCGTGGGCTTCGCGGAGGGCAGCGTCACCCTGGACAACCTCGGCGTCGCCGGCAGCATCACGGCCGGCAGCACGGCGTGGGACGTGGGCGGCGTCGCCGGCTACGTCACCGGCGAGCTGGGCGTGAACATCGGGACCGCCACGATCACGGGCGTCGACGCGACGGTGACCATCGCGCTCACCGATGGGGGCGCCCGCGCGGGCGGCATCATCGGCACCGGGCAGCACCTCACCATCGGCCACACCACGTCGGCGGGCTCCGTGACCATGCGGACCCTCTACGGCAGCACGTACGGCTACGGCTACGGCGCGGGCGGCATCGCGTCGGGTGTCGAGTGGGCGGACCTCCACGATGTCGGCTCCAGCGTCGCCGTCAAGGCAGGCGGAGCGGGTGGCCTCGTGGGAACGATCACCAGCACCACCGTCGCGCGGGCCTGGGCGACCGGCAACGTCGACGGAGAGGAGACGATCGGCGGCCTCGTGGGCATCGCATTCGGCGGCTCCTCCATCGAGCAGTCACATGCGACGGGCACGGTCGCCACGCAGTTCGGAGGCTCGGGCGTCGCGGGCGGCATCGTGGGCCGCGTCTACGGCACGGCGATGACGGACGTCTACTCGCGGGGCAACGTCTTCGCCGGCTACGCAGGCGGCATCGTGGGCGCCATCTCGGCGGGCACGGCATCAACGCTGACGCGTGGCTATGCCACCGGGCAGGCCTATTCCGACAGCTACTTCCATCGCCACGGCGGCCTCGTGGGCTACACGGACATGGGCGCGACCGCGCTCGCGTACGTTGGGACGGACTTCTGGTCCACCACCTCCGGTCCGCGGAACGCCGACGACAAGTGGACCAGCACCGGCGTCGCCGGCCTGGACGACGCGTACCTCAAGGTCCTCGCGACCTTCGCGACCGGCGGAACGGACGGGAACATCACGTGGACCGCCGCATGGCCGATCGTTGACGGCTGGGAGGATCCGGCCACCAGCGACAACACCTGGGGCATCTGCTCCACGGCCAACGACGGGTTCCCGTTCCTTCTCGTGGAGTACGCCATCGCGCCGTGCGAGGCCACGCCCACGCCCACCCCCACCCCGTCGCCGACCCCGGATCCCACCCCGTCGCCGACCCCGGATCCCACCCCGTCGCCGACCCCGGATCCCACCCCGTCGCCGACCCCGGATCCCACCCCGTCGCCGACACCGAGCCCCACCCCCACGCCGGACGCCCCGACTGCCGGCTTCGGCATCAGTGGCGGCCAGGGCGAGGCGCCGTTCGACGTGGACTTCACGGACCAGAGCACGGGCGAGATCACGTCCTGGGCCTGGGACTTCGGCGACGGCGGCAGCTCCGCCGCCCAGCACCCCTCCTACACCTTCACCACCCCCGGCACCTGGACCGTGACCCTCACGGTGCAAGGCCCCGGCGGCTCCGACACGGCCACCCGCGACATCGTCGTGGACGCGCCGCCCGTCGCCCCGGTCGCCGCCTTCAGCCCCAGCGCCACCAGTGGCCCGGCTCCATTCACCGTGGACTTCACGGACGAGAGCACGGGCGACATCGAGACGTGGGCCTGGGACTTCGGCGACGGTGGCAGCTCCACCGCGCAGAGCCCCTCGCACACCTTCACCACCCCTGGGACCTACACCGTCACCCTCACGGTGGACGGCCCCGGCGGCTCGGACAGCACATCGCAGGACATCACGGCCGGCCAGCCCGTTGGCACCCCGATCGTGACCGCGTCGATCGCGATGAGCACCGGACGCCTCGGCACCAACTTCACGCCGTTCCGGCTGGCCTGGGCAGGCTCCATCGCGGAGCCGGGCAGCCCGGTGGCCATCAGCGGCTACACCGTCACGTTCAGCCGGGACGGCGCCGCCTGGCAGCCGCTCTACACCGGCACCGCAACGTCGAAGACGACGAACCTGCTGTTCGGCCACGCCTACCGCTTCCGGGTGGTGGCGAACGCCAGCAACGGCCAGTCCAGCGCTGCGGTGATCGTGGCGGCCGCGCCGAGGATCGCCCAGTCCAGCCCCCGCACGATGCACTTCACCCCCACGTGGAGTGGCGCCCTTGATCCGGACGCCTCCGGTCCGGGCTACTACTGGACCACGGCGTACCACGCCTCGGCCACGTTCACGTTCACCGGCAGGGCGGTCGTCCTCGCCGCGCCCACGTGGACCAACGGGGGACGATTCGCGATCTACCTTGATGGGCGGCTCGTGACCACGCTCAGCCTCCGCACAACGTCCGACACCGCCGGACGCCAGGTGTTCCGCCACACGTTCGAGACGCGCGGCACGCACACGCTCAAGGTGATCTCGGTCACCTCCGGGAGGCCCATCGGCATCGACGCGATCTCCTGGTACTGACCCGCTGGGGCCGGCGGCAATCGGCTCCCCGGCTCATCGGCACCAGACGACCCCCGAGGCGACGGCCCGGGGGTCGTCCCATGTCCGGCAGGGGATCAGCGGGGCGGGAGCAGCCACGGCGGGCGGCGAGCGCGATCACCTCGGTGGTCCGGGCTACGCCGAGCACCTCCCGGGCCTCCGCCAGCCACCGGTCCACGGTCCGCCGGCGGAGCGACAGGCGATCGGCCGCCTCGCCCAGCATGCACCCGGTGGCGAGCATCGCGAGGATCGCCAAGCACCGTCCGGGATGGCGGGGCCGCTCCCATCACCGGCGGGTGTGGTCTCGAGGCGCCGCACCAGGCCCAGGCGGGCAAGGTCGTCTTCCAGGCGGTGCACCTCGCCCCGTCCGAGGCGGGGGCCGAGGGCTAGAATTCGGGCACAACCACCTCCCGTGGCGGCGCCCGTCCCGCGCCCCACCAACGGCACCCCGAGGAGCACGCACCGCATGGCTCGCAACAAGGTCACCGTCATTGGAGGCGGCA
>CAIYZX010000296.1 GCA_903930745.1 uncultured Chloroflexota bacterium
CTCCTCGGCGCCCTCGGCGCGCTCCTTCAGCCGCGGCACGAGGCGCGCGAACGTGAAGTAGAGGTCCGCGGACTCCTCGGCCTGGCCGGAGATGATGAGCGGCGTCCGCGCCTCGTCGATGAGGATGTTGTCCACCTCGTCCACGATCGCGAAGTAGCGCTCGCGCTGGACCCGCCCCTCGAGGTTGTCCACCATGTTGTCGCGGAGATAGTCGAAGCCGAACTCGTTGTTCGTGCCGTACGTGATGTCAGCGGCGTACGCTTCGCGCCGCGTGCACGGGCGCAGGTTCAGCAGGCGCTCGTCCGTGGTGGGGAAGCCCGCCTCGTAGATGAACGAGGTGTCGTGGGTGATGATGCCCACGGACAGGCCGAGGAAGTTGAAGACGGGGCCCATCCACTGGCCGTCGCGGCGGGCCAGGTAGTCGTTGACGGTGACGACGTGGGCGCCCTTGCCGGTGAGGCCGTTGAGCACGGCGGCGAGCGTGGGGATGAGGGTCTTGCCCTCACCGGTGCGCATCTCGGCGATCTTGCCCTGGTGGAGCGCGATGCCGCCCATGAGCTGGACGTCGTACTGGCGCATGCCCAGGGTCCGCTTCATGGCCTCGCGGCCGGCGGCGAAGACCTCGGGGATGACCGCATCGAGGGCCTTCTGGGTCCGCTCCAGCTCGCGCTTGCGACGCGCCCTCCCCAGGTCGCGGCGGCGCTCGAGATCCGGGCTGTGGAGCTCGTCCTCGGAGGGCTCCTCCGGCGCGGCGGCCTCCTGGATCTCCTCCTTGATGAGGTCGATCCGCTCGCGGATCTCCTCGTCGGAGAGCTCCTGGTATTCGGGCTCGAGGTCGTTGGAACGGTCGATCAGCGGCTGGATCCGCGAGATCTCGCGGTCGTTGCTGTCGAAGAAGCGTGCAAGGAAGCGCATGGCCGGTCGAGTATAGGGTGGAGCGCCCGCACGGCCCGCTTCGGGGCGGTGGGGCCGCGGGGATCAGCCGGCAGGGGACTCGCCGGCGTCGCTGGGCGGGGCCACGTCCGGCGGGGGCGCCTCGTCCTTGCTGTCGTCCACCACGCCACCGCCGTCTGCGGGAACCACCACGGGCTCCGCCACGGGGGGTGGACCCTTCGTCCAGCCGCCGTTCCAGCCGGCGGCCACCTCGCCGCCATTGGGGAAGAGCGCGGACGCGAGCAGCGCCGCGGCGAAGACCAGCGCCGTGCCCGTTCCCAGGACGCTCGTGACGATCAGTCCGGCGCGCATGTCCTTGCCCTCAGGGCTGTGCGGTGGTGCCGCCGGCCCCGGCGCCGTCCGTGGAGACGGAGCCGCCCTTGTCGAGGGTCACCACGTTGACCGGAGGCGCGGGCATGGGAACCGCGACGCCGGCGCCCACGTTCACCGCCCCGCCGTCAACCCCGAACCCGCCGGGGGCGACGAACACGTCACGTGAGCTCCACATGCCGTTCGCCGGCAGCAGCGTGCCGCTGGGGAAGAGGGCGCTGGCGCCAAGCGCGAGCGCGAACACGAGGGCGGTCCCGCCGCCGAGGACAC
>CAIYZX010000297.1 GCA_903930745.1 uncultured Chloroflexota bacterium
CCGAACGGATCCCGCACCGGCGGCTCCGACGCCAGCGCGTCGTCGAGGCACTCCAGCGCCTCGTCGTGCCGCCGGTCCCGCGCATAGGCCCGGGCGAGCCCCGCGAGATCACCGCGCGGCGCGTCATGGCGCGTCTCGCGGGCCGCGTACCGGCGCTCCACGTGGGCAAGCAGGAGCCCCAAGGAGCGCACGTCCTTCTCGTTGTGGAGCACCACGCCCGCGAGCGGTTCCACCGGCCCGCCCCGCAGCACGTCCAGGTAGATGGACGGGATCTCCCAGCCCTCGACGTCGCCGGTGCGGCTGACGCCCAGCAGCTCCGTCTCCACGGAGCGCAGACGTGCGTTCTCCATCCGGTGCTTGAACACCTTCCGGACGAACGGGAGCAGGTCCAGGTGGCCGGCATGCACGGGTGCCGGGCGACCGGCGAGCCGGTACCGCGCCTCGATCAGCGGCCAGTCGAATCCGCGTCCGTTGTACGAGACCAGCCAGGCGTCCGGCGTGATCCACTCGGCGATCTCCGCGAGGAGCGCCGGCTCATCCGCGTGGTCCGGGAGCAGGAGCTGGGTCTGGCGGAAGTGGTCCCCGTCCCAGCGGGCGAGGCCCACGAGGAACGCGAGCGTGCCTGCGGCGGTGGCGAGGCCGGTGGTCTCCGTGTCCAGGCAGACCAGCGGCGCGTCCGCGGGCGGGTGGCCAGGGAGGCGGGCGAGCCGTTCGCGGTCCAGCGGGATCTCCACCGGGGCGACGACGCGCCGGACGATGCACCCGGCGGGCGTGTCTGCAACGTCCGCGCCGAGGGCTGCTGCGAGGCGCGCCGCGAGCACGGGGCTGCGCCGGCCGGAGAGCGGCGCACGGGCGGGTGCCGCGTCCGGCCCCTCCGAGGCCGATCCACCGCTCCGGGCCAGCGTGGCCCGCAGGTTCGCGAGCCGCCGCTCGCGCGTGACGCCGGGTACGGGCAGCGTGGTCATGCCGCGCCCGCCACGCCCGCAGGCGCCGTGGTGGCCGAGCCGGTCCCAGTGGCAAGCTGCGCGAGCAGCCGAAGGGCAAGCTCCTTGCCGTTGACCTGTGGCTCCAGCCGCGGGCCGGTGCACGCCGGACAGCCGGCCTCGCAGCCGCACGCCCGGATCAGCTCCGCCGCACCCTCCACCAGCTCCGCGTGCCGGTCCCAGAGCCGCTCCGAGAGGCCCACGCCGCCCGGCATCGCCTCGTACAGGTAGATCGTGGGCGCCTCGTGGTGCGGCGAGCGCACCTGCGCCACCAGCCCCAGGTCCCGCGGATCCACCATCAGCAGCACCGCCGCCACCGCCTGGATCGCCCGCCCTGCGCCGATCAGCGCCACGTCCAGCTCGTCCCGGCGCCATCCGCGTGCCGCCGCCTCCGCGGTAAGCCAGTACGCGGTGGTCTGCAGCTCGATCTCGGGCAGGTCGATGGGCCCCCAGCCCACGTTCTCGTCCGTGACGAACTTGAGCTTCTTGTACAGGGTCACCAGCGACGCGACCATCACCTCGCCATGGACCCGCGTGCCGCCCGTTGCCGGGGCGACCGCGAAGACGTCCAGCGGCTTGAGCGTCACGGCCCTGTTCGCGTACGTGTAGTGGTCCGCATCGATCTTGTGGACGTACGCCTTGCGCTCGCCCCACTCGAGGCGATCCACGTGGTACTGCACGGACTCGTGCATGTAGATGGCGTGCTGGTGGACGAGCACCTGCGCGGAGAAGAGGTCCACCTCGCCCAGCACGCGCGGCCGGTCCGGCGTCGTGTCGATGATGACCACGTTCTCCGGCGCGGCGGCACGCAGCGAGACCTCCGACGCCGGGAAGTTCTCCGAGCTCCAGTACCAGCGCCCGTCGTCCGCCTGGCGGATCACGCCACCCTCGCCCAGGAACGCCAGCAGGTCATCCGCGGGCCCGGGGCCGAACCACTCGCCGGGCTCGAACGGCAGCTCGAACGCGGCGGCGCGGATGTGCGCCAGCAGGACGTGCAGGTTGTCCGGGTCCAGCCG
>CAIYZX010000298.1 GCA_903930745.1 uncultured Chloroflexota bacterium
GGCGACCGGTACGTGACCCGGATCTCCGCGAGGATCAGCGACTCCGCGGCGCCGTGGGTCACGAGCCCGAACGGCTCGCCCGTGGCGGCCTCCCAGAACGCGATGCGCGCGGACTCGCAGTACGTGAGGAAGCGGGCGTTGTTCGCGTGGCCCATGGCGTCCGTGTCGCCGAAGCGGACGTCCACGGCGAACCGGCAGCCGAAGTCGCCGGGAAGGTCACGCGGATCCGCGGGAACCTCGATGCGGGAGCGTGGCGCGGGCAGGGTGGTCACGAGGCGCAGTCTACGCTCGGACGGACGGCCGGAGGGGATGTCAGCGTTCTCCCGGGCCCCGCTCGGCCATCAGGCTCCCTGATACCCTGCCCCGCATGCCGGATCCCAACGCCATTGGCCCCAGACTCCGTTCCGTCGCCGCAACGTACCGCTCCGCGATTGACCGCGGCCTCCGCCAGCGGGGCCTCACGCTGAGCCAGTACCAGGTGCTGGCTGCCATCGGCGAGGACGGGCTGGCGTCCAACGCTGACCTCGCGCGCGCCATGTCCATCACCCCGCAGTCCGCCCACGAGCTGCTGCTGGTCCTGGTGGGGCGCGAGCTGGTGGAGCGGCCGGAGGGCGCGGGGCCGGGCCGTGCGGGGGTGATCCGCCTGACCCGTGCCGGTCGCCGGGCACTCGCGTCCGCGGATGCCCGGGTGGCCGCCATCGACGCCCGCATCACGGACACGCTGGGCGAGGGTCCCGCGCGACGCCTCCTGGAGATGCTCGCGCTCGCGGAGTCCGCTCTGGAGCGCTGAGGCGGCCAACCATCGGAACGGGCGAGCGCGGGATCAGCCGCCGGCCGCCTCCAGCGTGATCCGCAGCACCAGCTCCGGCCGTCCGAAGACGCGTGCCGGGTCCACCGCGTCCCGGAGGACCACCACGTTGTGACGGGCATGGTCGTCCAGGAACGCCACGGATGGGACGATGAGCCCCTGCAGTCCCGGGAGCTGCGTCCGCAGGTACGCCCCAACGGCCTGGGTGGCTGCGAGGTCCAGGATCCAGTCGTTCACCGGCGCCGCGCCCATCGCCTTGACGGCGCGCCGGTCCGTGAGGTCCAGTGCTCGCTCAAGCGTGACCGGGACCCGGAAGACCTCGCGCTCCAGGCGCACCGCCCGGCCTTCGGGCAGCTCCGCCGCCACGTGCCGCGCGTGCTCTGCGGCCACGATCCCCTGGTCTGCGGCGAAGTACCACGCACGCACACCTTTCGCGCTCCAGCGGTTGGCGGAGGCCTGTCCCAGGTAGCTGTCGTCCAGCACGGACCGGCGTGAGCCCGCCGGGCGGTGGCGCAGGGGCGACCCCTTCCACGGGGCGATGAGCCGGCGCAGGGCGGGCACGCGGCCTACGCCCAGTTGCCCTGGAGCTCGTCCACCAGGATCTCGCGCACGGCTTCGATGTCGCCCCGGATCATCGCCTCGCGCGGGGTCCGCATGGACAGGCTGCGCCGTGGCGTGGCGAGGAACGTGGCCGCCTGGCCGGCGTAGACCTCCGCGGCGAGGGCGAGCACCTCGCGGATGGCCGTGAGCCGCCGCCACGTGTCCGCATCAAGGTTGACCGAGGTCCGCGCCTCCCAGCGCTCCACGCTCCGGGCGCTCACGTCCAGCGCGCGGGAGAAGAGCTCCTGCGAGAGCCCCAGCTCCGCGCGCGTCTCCCGGATCTCCGGGGA